>DATHRP010000288.1:0-4428 GCA_035465195.1 Afifellaceae bacterium
CGGCAGTGCGATTTCCCAGGACGACGAGCCGCTCGCCGATGTGCTCCGAATGAATCGCGTCGAACTGGAGCGTCGCAATCCCTACGAAAATCGCGAGCACTGCGAGGTTTACCAGCAAGACCGCCGCCCAGATACGCCAGAAAAGCGCCATGTCCCCCTTCCCGCACGCCGCGCACCTGGTCGCCCCAGCAATCTACAGCACCAAACCGGCGTCCGATCAATGCAGCGATTGACTGGGGTAGCTTAGCTGAGCGAGCCGCATGAACGCAGAGCGTTAGGTCTGTTGTCTGACGGGTGCGTCAGGGCTGCGACTGGGTCATTGAGGTCAGTTACCGATGGCGCTGCCGCGCAATCGCACCGACCCCCAGACTCCAGCCAAGCACGTCAAACATCCCGAGACGACAGAAGCGCCCCGACACAACCCGTTGATCTACAAGAAGATTTGGCGCACCGGGGAGGATTCGAACCCCCGACCCCCAGATTCGTAGTCTGGTGCTCTATCCAGCTGAGCTACCGGTGCTTGGGCCCGTCTGGCGGGCGTGGCCCGCGGGGCCGCCCGTACCTAATCGCACCCCGGGCCGATTGCAACCGGATTCGGCAATTTTCCGCTCAGGCCTTGGCGGCTGAGCGGGCGGCGTCGAGATTGACCGGGCGGTCGGGTATCTGGATGCGGAAGACCGCCCCGCAGCCGGACTTTTCGACCAGCGCGATATCGCCGCCATGGGCGGCCGCGAGCTCGGCGGCGATCGCCAGTCCGAGCCCGGTGCCGCCGGGGCGGGCGGAGCCGCGGAACGGCTTGAACAGCGCCTCGCGGGCGCGCTCGGGAACGCCCGGGCCGTTGTCGCAGATGTCGAGGATCACAACGGAGCCGCGCCGCTCGCCCTCGATCCACAGGCGGCGGACGATGGCCGGGTCGTCGCCCTGGGACAGAGCGTCGACGGCGTTGCGGCAGACATTGAGGACGACGCGGAACAACTGGTCGGGGTCGGCGTCGACTTCCAGATCGGCGGGCACGCGGTTATCCCACTGGATCGACGTGTCCGGCGGCAGCGCCAGGATGTCGGCGACGTCGTCGACGAGGCGGGCGAGCCTGAGCTGGCGGCGCCTGGGCGGCGCCTCCGTGGCCTGGCCGTAGGACAATACGGCGCGGGTGTAGCCGATCGCCCGGTCAATGGCGCCGATGACCTTCGGCGCGAAGCGCTTGACGAGGGGGTCCTCGACATCGCCGATGCGGTCGACGAAGAGTTGCGCGGACGCCAGGATATTGCGCAGGTCGTGGTTTATCTTGGAGACGGCGAGGCCGAGATCGGCGAGATGGCGGCGCTGCTGCAGGGTGCCGCGCATCGCTATCTGCATGGCGGCAAGCTGCTCCTCGGCGATGCCGATCTCGTCACGCCGGCCGGAGGGCACGATCACCGAACCCTCGCTCTCGGGATCTTCGGAGAAGGCCAGCATGTTGCTGCTGAGCCGCTCAATCGGGCGCACGATCATCGCCCTCAACGCGGCGTAGACCAGCGCCGCCGTGATCATCGAGATCACCAGCGAAATCAGCAGGATGTTGCGCGAATAGATGAGCATCGCGTTGCGCAGCCCGGATTCGGCGAGCACGATCTCGAATTCGTCGGTGCCGGCCGGCGGGCGGCCGGTCACGCGGACCTTGCTGTCGCCACCGCCGAACAGGGTGGCGAACGCCGCCCAGATCGATTCAAGCGGATGCAGCTCGGTGAGATCGTGATGCATCGACACGCTTTCCGGCATGGTGCCGGTGGCGATCAGCACCCGCCGGCCCTCGATACCCATGGCGATCGCCTCGACGCCGATAGCGGCCAGCATCTTCTTCTGCGCCTCGGCGGAAATTTCGTGCGGCATGCCGATATTGAGCGCGATCGCGGCGACGGCCGCCGAATCCAGCCTGTCCTGGAGCCAGACGTTGCGGAAATTGGAGACCGACGGAATGTAGATCAGCACTTCCGCCAGCATCACGAAGAGGATCGTCAGGATCAGCAGCCTGTCGGACAGGCCCCGGCCGAGACGCCTGCCGCCCGCCGGAACGCGCGCGGGGCGGAGTTCGCCGACGTCCGGCCCGTCCGGCTCCGCCGCCTGTTTCGCGTTCACCTCTTCGGGCTGCATTACGGTTCCTTGTAGAGATCTCCCAACGCTTCCTTCAGGGGATCGAGATGGGCGTCGTACTTCTTCCACCGCGCCACCGAGGATTTATAGACCGGCTGGCGGACCTGCCAGCGGCTCAACGTGCGCACCGACGCGTCAGACTCGTAGTAGCGCAGGCAGGCGTCGTCCCATTCCAGTCCGGTATGGGCGATCAGTTTGCGGCTGTGGGCTTCCTGGTCGGCGGTCATGTCCTCGTACTGGCTGCGCAGGATGTCCACGGGAACATTGTCGTACCAGTGACGAGTCAATTCATCGTAAAGGCGATAATAGCGCCCCAGCGTCTGCAGGGTGCCGGTGTAATTGTGCGCCTCGTTCAGCGGATTGGTGAAACAGGAAATGCAATTGTCCATCGGATCGCGGCGGGAATGGATGAAGCTCGCATTCGGGAAAAGCAGCGCAATCAGCCAGACCTGCTCGAAATTGTGCGGCATCTTGTCGACGACCCGCTCGGCGGTGCGCGACTGCTTGCGCAGCACGGCAAGGTAGCCCTCGGCGATCTTCTCCGCCTCCTTCTGCGTCATCGATGCGATCGTCCTGAGGAACCGGTCGGGCCGCTGCCGGCTGAAGCCGTATTCGCGCATGGCCATGTTGAAATAGGTCAGTTCGCCGGCAGGCCGGGCAAGCGGGTGGCTGCCAATGATCTGCTCCGTCAGCGTCGTGCCGGATCGCGGCATGCCGAACACGAGGACCGGCCTTCTCGACGAATTGCCGAAGGCGGCCCGCTCGGCGAAGAAGTCCGGCGTCACGAGCTCCATCAGACCGTGCAGGAGTTCGGTATAGGCGACGATGTCGAACTTTTCCTCGTAAAGCTCCTTGCCGGCAATGTAGTGCAGGAACGCGCGGTCGTGCTGACCGCAATCGTCGGCGAACTTGCCGGCGGCGAAATGCAGCGCCGAATAATCACTGCGCTCCAGATCGTCCTTTTCAAGCAGAGCCTCGACTTCGGCCAATTCGGGCGGCTCTTCCTTGTACTTGCGGATGGACGAAAGACCGCGATAGGCGCCCGGGAGCTTTTCGCCCCTGGCGATCAGGCCGCGGTAGATCTCCTCCGCCTCGTCCATCCGTCCGAGCGATGCGACGATCCGCGCCCGCAGCAGCTGACCGCGCTTGTGATCCGGGACCTGCTTCAATAGCCGGTCGACATGCTCCAGCGCCTCCTGCGGCTTCTCCAGCTGCGAATAGCAATCGGCGAGATTGTAAAGAGCGATCGTCGAGCGCTTGTCGAGCGCCAGCGCCTTTCTCAGATGGATCAGCGCGTTGGACAGGTCGTTGGCGCGCAGATAGGCAACCCCGAGATTGCCGCGCAGCGGCGCGTTCTTCGGCTCGACCTTGACAGCCTCGGCGAAATATTTCGCCGACTGCGCATATTCCTTCTTGCGGCCGGTCATGACGCCGAGCCTGTTCAGGGCGTCCGCCTGCAGCGGGTCGGCCCGCAGGACCTGCTCGTAGCGAAGCCGCGCGCCCTCCTCGTCGCCCCGCTCTTCGAGCTGATAGGCGATCTGCAGGGCCCGCGCGATCGCCTGGCGCATGCCGAGATCGTTGGCGGCCTGTTTCGCCGGGCCGTTCGCGCGCTGCGCAATTCTGGCTGGTGGCATGTCGATCATCCCGTCTGGATTGTTCTGCCGGCGGCATCGCATTCGGGACCAGCGACGCAGCACAGCACTGTTTGCCCCTTACTAGGCGATCGGACGGTCGAGGCAAAGGGGCAATTTGGGCCGGATCTAGCCGAAAAGCCTCATGAACCGGATCAACCGCTTCAGCCAGGGGCTGTCCAGCTTCGGCGTATAGAAGGTCACGGCCACCCGCTTGGCGGTCTCCGACAGGGTCGGATAGGGCAGCACAGTCTCCGTCAGCGCCTTGACGGTGAGCTTCTGGGAAATCACAAGCGCCCAGAGCGCTATCAGCTCGCCGGCATTGCGGCCGACGATCCCCGCCCCGACGATCCGCCCCTTGGGCAGGGCGATCACCTTGACCGTTCCGACGGGGGCCCGCTCGGTCTGGGCCCGGTCGTTCTCGGCATAGGGCCAGCGCAGCACGCGGATATCCTTGTAACGTTCGCGGGCTTCATCCTCGCTGAGGCCGACATGGGCCAGTTCGGGATCGGTATAGGTCGCCCAGGGAACGAGATCGTTGTTTACCTTGCCGCCGAAGCGGAAAAGGATGGAGCGGACCACCAGGCCGGCGTGATAGCCGGCCCAGTGGGTGAACTGGTAGCCGCCGGTTATGTCTCCTGCGGCGAAGACCCTGCGGTTCGTCGTC
>DATHRP010000289.1:0-13464 GCA_035465195.1 Afifellaceae bacterium
TCGTCTTGTCGCAGCCGGTCGTCAGCACGACGCCGTCGATCGGGTAGCCGAACAGGGTCTCCACAAGGCCGAGATAGGCGAGGTTGCGGTCGAGCGCGGCCGTCGGGCGCTTGCCCGTCTCCTGGATCGGATGGACCGGGAACTCGAAGGCGATGCCGCCGGCCTCGCGGATGCCTTCGCGCACCCTCTGCGCCAGGACAAGGTGATGGCGGTTGCACGGCGACAGGTCCGAGCCGGTCTGCGCGATGCCGATGATCGGCTTGCCGGACTGCAATTCCTTGCGGCTGATGCCCCAGTTCATGTAGCGCTCACTATAGAGCGCGGTCATGTCCGGGTCGTCGGGATTGTCGAACCAGATCTGTGACCTGAGCTTGACCATGGTTCCCTTTTTGGCGTCGTACGGCATGCCGTCTCCTCCCGATTGCTTGTCCTGCTACATGGGCTTAAACGATGGGGAAAATCAACGCCCGCGTCACCGCCGGCGCGCCGGAGGAAAGTCCATGTTGAAGACCATTGCCGGATTCGACCGGATCGGCGAAGAGAATGCCTTTGCCGTGCTTGCCCGGGCAGGCGAACTTGCGGCCCAGGGCCGCGACATCATCAATCTCGGGATCGGCCAGCCGGACTTCAAGACGCCCGGGCATATCGTCGAGGCGGCGATCAAGGCGTTGCGCGATGGCCACCACGGCTACACGCCGGCGACCGGCATTCCCGAGCTTCGCGAGGCCGTCGCGCGCCGCACGCTGACGACCACGGGCATCGAGGTCTCGCCGGATAACGTGATTATCGTTCCGGGCGGCAAGGTCACCATGTTCGCCGCAATCCTGATGTTCGGCGAGCCCGGCGCCGACATCCTCTATCCCGATCCGGGCTTCCCGATCTACCGCTCGATGATCGAGTTCACCGGCGCCCGGCCTGTTGCCGTGCCGATCCGCGAGGAGAACGGCTTCGCCTTTTCCGCCGACGAGACATTGTCGCTGCTGACCTCGGACACACGCCTGCTGATCCTCAATTCCCCGGCCAACCCGACCGGCGGCGTCACGCCGCGTGCCGAGATCGAGAAGCTCGTCGCCGGGCTGGAACGCTTCCCCGATGTCGACATCATGTCGGACGAGATTTATGACGTCATGACCTATGACGGCGAGGAACATGTCTCGCTGCTCACCTTCCCCGAGATCCGCGACCGGCTGATCGTGCTGAACGGCTGGTCGAAGACCTGGGCGATGACCGGCTGGCGCATGGGCTGGTCGATCTGGCCGGACAGCCTCTACGACAAGGTCCGCAAGCTCGCCGTAAACGCCTGGTCCTGCGTCAATGCGCCGTCGCAATATGCCGGCATTGCCGCCATCGACGGCCCGCAGGACGCCGTCGACGAGATGATCGCCGCCTTCGACCGGCGGCGCCAGGTGGTGACGGAAATCCTCAACGCCCTGCCCGGCGTCTCCTGCATCACGCCGAAAGGCGCCTTCTACGCCTTTCCGAACATCGCCGAGACCGGCTGGGAGGCCAAGCCGCTCGCATCCGCGCTGCTGGAAGAGGCCGGCGTTGCGCTGATAGGCGGCCCCGATTTCGGCATTCACGGCGAGGGCTATATCCGCGTCTCCTACGCCAATTCGGAGGAGAATATCAGAAAGGCGGTCGAGCGGGTGGGAGAATTCCTGGAGCAGAATTAGACTCAGTCGATGGGCGACATTTCGACCACAGATCTCTCCCAATTGCCCGCGGTCCCGCAACTGAGAAAAATCATGCAATCCTTGGCAATGTTGGATGCAATAATCAGCCCGGAATGGGAATACCGCTATTATTCGTTCAATTCAGCATGGGGCCTGGGTGAGCAAGTGGGATCCATGCGAAACGGCTCCGGCGACGAGTTTTTCGCGCTATTCAACTGGCATGGCTGCTTCATGAAAGGCTTCGATCATGAAGCCTCGGTCAACCAGCTCAATCTGGACAGCAAGCTTTTCTATTCGGCCGTTCCCGCGGATTTCACGCAAGCGACCTCGGAACCCGCTTTTTCTCCGCAAGACGTGACATTTTGCCTGTGGCGACTGAACATCGATGAGAGATGGTCATCCTCCGACATTGATCTTGCTGAAATGGCAGGCGAGGACGACCCTGACGGCTCGAGCTGGATGTTGTCGCTGCTCGATGGTTTGCCGGATAAATACTGCACTTTCGCGGAAGACTACGACGAGCATGCAATCGACCGGGACGCAGTCACGGCAATCTATCAGCATCAGAAATTGACTGGCCGGCTGATCGATCAACTGAATGCCGATTCCGACATTGGCCAAGTCCGGCAGGATGCGGCAGAGATCGGCTATCCCTGCGAATAGTCCAACCACACTTTGCCGGTCGCGCCCCGAGATTGCCGGAAGGCTATCTTCATTGGATAGTAGGAAGTACATCTGAATTGGACTTTGAGGAGACCATGCCCGCCATCAAACCCTGGAGCGAGGTCGCCCTGCGCCTGATCGACGTCGCCATGGGCCGTACGCCGGCCGATTTGGTGATCTGCAACGGCCGCTGGGTGAACGTCTATTCGGGCGAGGTGATCCCGGCGACCGATATTGCCATTGCCGAAGGTCGCTTTGCCTTCGTCGGGCCGGGCGCCAGCCATGCGATCGGCGATGACACCCAGATCATCGAGGCGAACGGCCGCTACATGCTGCCCGGCTTGTGCGACGGCCACATGCATGTCGAAAGCGGCATGGTGACGGTGACGGAGTTCGCCCGCGCGGTGATCCCGCACGGCACCACCTCCATGTTCATCGACCCGCACGAGATCGGCAACGTGCTCGGCCTGCCGGGCGTCCGGCTGATGCACGACGAGGCCGCCGGGCTGCCGGTCAATGTCTTCGTCCAGATGCCGAGCTGCGTGCCCTCCGCGCCGGGGCTTGAGACGGCCGGAGCAGAGCTTGGTGTCGACGATATCGCCGAGGCGATGGCCTGGCCGAACATCGTCGGCCTTGGCGAGATGATGAATTTTCCGGGCGTCACCGCCAACGATAAGAAGATGCTCGGCGAAATCGCCGCCACGCAGGCAGCCGGCAAGACCGTCGGCGGCCACTACGCCTCGCCCGATCTCGGCCGACCCTTCCATGCCTACGCCGCCGGCGGCCCGGCCGACGATCACGAAGGAACGCGCATGGACGACGCCATCGCCCGGGTGCGCCAGGGCATGCGGGCGATGCTCAGGCTCGGCTCGGCCTGGTACGACGTAGCGCCGCAGATCAAGGCGGTGACCGAGAAGGGGCTCGACCCGCGCAACTTCATCCTGTGCACCGACGACAGCCATTCCGGCACTTTGGTCAATGACGGCCACATGAACAGGGTCGTCCGCCATGCCATCGCCCAGGGCTTGGCGCCGGTGACCGCCATCCAGATGGCGACGCTCAACACCGCCCAACATTTCGGCATGGAGCGGGAGCTCGGCGCCATCGCGCCCGGCCGCCGCGCCGACGTGGTGATCACGTCCGACCTGCCGTCCCTGCCTGTGGAAATAGTCATCGCCCGTGGAAATGTCCTGGCTGAAAACGGGAAGCTCACCGCCGACATTCCGGCCTATGCCTATCCCGATTTCGCCCGCGGCACGGTCAACATGGCGCACGACCTGGAAGCCGCGGATTTCGACATCCCGGCGCCGGATACCGCATCCAGGGTGCGCGCACGGGTGATCGGCGTGATCGAGAACCAGGCTCCGACCCGGGCGATCGAGGCGGATCTCGCCGTGGAGGATGGCGTCATCGCCATGGATCGCGGCAATGACGTGTGCCAGATCGCGCTGGTCGAGCGTCACCAGGCGACGGGCGGTATCACCAACGGCTTCGTCTCCGGTTTCGGCTACGACAGGGATTGCGCCGTCGCCTCCACCGTCGCCCACGATTGCCACCACATGATCGTCGTCGGCACCGACAAGGCCGACATGGCGCTCGCCGCCAATCGGCTCCGCGAGATCGGCGGCGGCATTACGGTGTGGTCCGGCGGCCGCGAACTGGCGCTGGTCGAACTGCCGATCGCCGGACTGATGTCGGACGAGCGCGCCGAAACCGTCGCCGCCAAGGCGAGCTGCATGGTGGCGGCGATGGCCGAATGCGGCTGCCGGCTCAACAATGCCTACATGCAGCATTCGCTGCTGGCTCTCGCCGTGATCCCGGAGCTGCGCATTTCCGACCTCGGCCTTGTCGACGTCACGCAGTTCAGGATGACGGACCTGTTCGTGGAGATCGTCGGCTGAACTGGCCGGCGTCGCCGGTGCTGCCGGTGAATTATGAATCGGCCGGCGGCTCGGGGGATTCGGGCGGCGACGTGCTTTCGATCCGGCAGCAGATCGGCGCGATCTCGCCTGAATAGCCGGGCAGCGCGCTGGTGGTAAGCGTGAAATCGAAGGTCCGGTCGCTTTCATCCTGGCAAGCGTCGGGCGTGTAGGCGATCACTCCGGCAACGCCTTGCTCGGTATCGAAACCCCAGGGGTTTCCGCTGTGAAAGGTGACGCTTCCGGGCGTCTTGACGATCTCCGTCCCGGAAAAGGCATCCACGAAGACGGACGACATACCCTCGTCGCTGCAACTCAGCTCGACGCTCCAGTTCGGCTCGAAGCCCGGGCAACTCATCGTGTTGCCGATCGGTACGAGGCCATTGCAGGACAGATCGGCGGCAAGGGCCGGAAAGCAGGCGGCAGCTGTGAGAGACAGGGCGATGAGAAAACGAGAGCCGGACGACATGGTACACTCCAATCCGAGATCGGTTACGCCACCCAGCCGACCCAAGCCTAAATCCTGGGTTGAAGGCGGTAAAGCGGGGAAGACGCGAATGCGAAGCTTTTCACCAGAAACACCAACGCCCAAGTTTCGGTTTGACGAACCGGACACCGGCGGGCGACAATCGGCGGGACAGATGTCAACATCCCCGACATTCCCGTTTCAATTCCACTCCTTGAAGATGCGAGCGACCGACATGGCCTATGAAAAACTCGAACTGCTGATCGACGGCAAATGGAGCGCCGGAACCTCCGGCAAGACCGAAGCCGTCCTCAACCCGGCCACCGAAGAAGTGCTGGGTGAAGTCCCGCATGCCAGCGCCGCCGACCTGGACGCCGCACTTCAGGCGAGCCAGAGGGGCTTCGAGACATGGCGTGCGATGACAGCGCTCCAGCGCCAGGACATAATGGAAAAGGCCGCGCGTCTCATGGAGGAGCGCAAGGACACATATGCGGAAAACCTGACCCGCGAAATGGGCAAGCCGCTCGCCGAGGCGAAGATGGAGCTCGATTTCACCATCGCCGTGCTGCGCTGGTACGGCGAGGAGGGCAAGCGTGCCTACGGCCGCCTTGTACCGGCCCGCGTGCCCGGTATGCGCCAGATGGTGATCAAGGAGCCGGTCGGTCCGGCGACCGCGTTCGTGGCCTGGAACTTTCCCGGCGTCAACGTCATCCGAAAGGTGGCCGGCGCGCTTGGCGCCGGCTGTTCGATCATCATCAAGGCGAGCGAGGAAACGCCGTCCACCTGCGTATCCATCGCCCGCTGCCTGCAGGAGGCCGGCCTGCCGGACGGCGTGCTCAACGTCGTCTTCGGCGTGCCGGACGAAGTTTCCCGCCACCTGCTGGCGAGCCCCATTCCGAAGAAGCTCTCCTTCACCGGCAGCGTGCCGGTCGGCAAGCACCTGCAAAGCCTTGCCGCCGAGACCCTCAAGCGCTGTACCATGGAACTCGGCGGCCACGCCCCGGTGATGGTGTTCGAGGATGTCGACATCGAGAAGACGGCAAAGGCGGCTGCCGCTTCCAAGTTCCGCAATGCCGGGCAGGTCTGCGTTGCACCGACCCGGTTCTACGTCCAGGAAAGCATCATGGACGATTTCACCGACGCCTTCGTTGCTGCCGCAAGCGAGATCAAGGTCGGCAACGGCATGGAGGACGGTGTCCGGATGGGTCCGCTGGTCGGCGAACGACGGCTGGGCGTGATGCAGTCCTTCGTCGACGACGCGAAGAGCCATGGCGCCGAAGTCCTGCTCGGCGGCGAGAGGATCGGCAACCAGGGTTTCTTCTACGCGCCGACGGTCCTGAAGAACGTGCCAGAAGACGCCATGATCATGAACGAAGAACCGTTCGGTCCGGTGGCGCCCATCGCCTCGTTCAAGGATTTCGACGATGTCGTCGCGCGCGCCAACAAGCTGTCGTTCGGACTGGCTTCCTATGCCTTCACCAGGGACGGTGCTCGCGCTGCCGCGCTTGCCGACCGGATCGATTCCGGTCTTCTGGCGGTCAACAGCTATGTCGTATCGACCCCGGAAACGCCGTTCGGCGGTGTCACCGAAAGCGGCTACGGCTCGGAAGGCGGCATCGAAGGCCTGGATGCGTTCCTGCGCACCAAATTCGTGACGGAGATTGCGGTATAGGGATCCGACCGCGGGCTGCCGGCATCGGGCAATATGACAATTTAGTTGTCAAATAGTGATATATTGACAATATGATTATCATTATGACAATCTAGTTGTCATCATGCCGTTGCCGCAAACCAAACCGCTGGTCCTGCTGGTCGAGGCGGTCCGCGCCGCCTCGCAGCGTATGCAGGCAGTCACCGACCGCACGAATCGCGAATTCGGTCTGCAGGCGCCATTGCGTGATGTACTCGACGTTCTGCAAAGGGACGGTCCGCAGGCCGTGCCCGCCATATCCCGGACGGCCGGCGTCAGCCGCCAGCACGTTCAGCAGTGCGTCGACAGGCTGGCCGAACGGAACCTCGTCACCGCCCGGCCGAACCCTGCGCACCGGCGCTCAAGCCTGATCGTGCTTTCTCCGGACGGCGCGCGACTGATGGGCGATATTGCCAGGCACGAAAAGGCGATCCTGGAAACGCTGGAGGCCGAGCTTCAGGGCGCGCCTTTCGAAGCCGCCCTCGCCGTGCTGAAGCGCTTCACGGCCGCTCTTGCCGGGCCGGAACCGTCCTGATCCAGGGCTGGCCGTTAATCCAATCTTAGGCTTTCTGCCAACCACGGCCCATGCACGGCCCCGTTCAAGGGAATTTTCATACAAGCCACCTATCGTTGGAAGGTAGACAATGGAGGTTTCTATGGGCCTCGATATCTATTCCGGCCCGCTCTGCCGCTACTATTCCGGCGACTGGGAGACCGAGAACGCACGTGCCAGCCGCGAAGGCGGCTTCCGCCACGCAAGCCTGCGGCCGCAGCCCTGGGCCTTCGCTCGACCGGCCGAGGCCCGCGAAGACATCGAGGACTGGCGGATCTGGCTGCAGCAGGAATGGCGTCCCGCCCTGATCCGCGGCGAACTCTTCTGGGCCGAAGACGAGGGGCTGCCCTATCTCACCTACAAGATCGACTATGAAGGCCTGCATTCACTGGTCTTCTTCCTCTGCTGCCTCCAGTCACCCGGCTACAAGCGGCCCGAACGGCTGCCGGAGGATTTCGAACACTCCCTGGTCTATAACTCGGCCTGCGGCGACTATACCGCCAGCCACCTCGCAGCGTTGGAGGCCCATGCCTACCTGCCGAGCCAGGAGGATTTCCTGGTGCCGATGGAGGATCCCGTCGGCAACGAGATCTTCATCACCAGCACGTCCCGCCTGCGCTCCGCACTGGACTGGATTAACGCACGGGCCTGGAACGCCGACCGCGAAACCCTGGAAGCCTGGTTGCGCGGCCATCTGCCGGCTGACGCGCTCCTTGAACTCGACAGGGCCGGAGATCTGTGCATCGTCGACGCATCGCAGCACATCCGCAACAATGATCGCCTCGAACATGCCGCCCAATATGCCTTCGCGGTGCTCAGCCGGATGCTGGCCTTCTCCGAACAGCACAATGTGCCGATCCGCTACGACTGGTAGGCGAACGAAAAGCTAGCGGCCGGCCTGCCGCTCGACCGCGACAGCCTTGATCAGCGCATAGACGCGATTGCCGGTCTTCAGGCCGAGCTCTGAAACCGATTTGCGCGTCAGCCTGGCCCGAAGATACTGCGCCTCGGAATCCGGACTGTCGGTTCCGGTTCCTGCGAGACACATCTGTACTTCGGAGAAGGCGCCCTCCTCCTCGGCGATCCCGCTGATTTCGGCGGCCAGGCAATTGCGAATCGATGTCCTGTCGACGGGTTCCGGCGCGATCGCAACGTCGCGCGCCCGGATCCGCATGCGCACGGCGTCTCCCGCTTGGCCATCGATGGCAGGGACTTCGATACGACCATCGCCGATCGCAACCCGTGTCAGCCGGAATTCGACGTCATGCGCCTCGACAGTGCCGTTCAGCAGCGACCCGGCCTCATAGCGGCCGGTCGCCGGACCGAGATCGATCCGCCGCATGACGTCCTCGACCTGACCGCTCGCGACCACGGCTCCTTCCGACAGCACGACGAGGCTGTCGGCGAGACGGGCAACCTCGTCGAGCGCGTGGCTGACATAGAGGATCGGCACGCCGGTCTCGTGCGCGAGCCTGTCGAGCCACGGCAGGATTTCCGCCCGCCGCGCGCCGTCGAGCTGAGACAGCGGTTCGTCCATCAGCAGGATCTCCGGATCCGCCAGCAGGGCCCGGCCGATCGAGACGCGCTGCGCCTCGCCGCCGGAAAGTCCGTCCGGACGGCGATCGAGCATTTTCTCAAGGCCGAGCAGCTCGATGACGGAAGCGGGATCCTGGCTGCCTCTCCGCCGGCCGGCCCAGCGCCCGTAGGTCAGGTTGCGCCAGACGCTGAGATGCGGAAACAGCCTTGGCTCCTGGAAGACAACGGCAACCCGCCGATTGGCGGCCGGCACGTTGATGCCGCCATCGGAATCGTAGAGCTGCCGGTCGCCAAGCCGGATCGTACCCTCGTCCGGTTTCACCAGCCCGGCGACCATCGCCACCAAGGTCGACTTGCCGGCGCCGGAACGCCCGAACAGAGCGGTGACGCCGGCGCCCGCCCGGAACCGGACCTCCAGGCGAAATGCCTCGAACCGGTGTGAAATGTCGACCTCAAGCACGGCCGTTCCCGTCGGCACGCATGGCCTTGCGCTTGCCGCTGCGGCCGAACGGCAGTTCGGCAAGGCCGATCGCCACAACGCCGACGGCGATGGAAAGCAGTGCCAGCCCGAGCGCCAGCCGGTCGCCGTCAGGCTGCTGCAGCGCGGTATGGACAGCGAGTGCCAAGGTTCTCGTTTCGCCCGGAATGTTGGCGGCGAACGTGATCGTTGCACCGAATTCGCCGAGCGCCTTGGCGAAGCCCAGAGCCGCGCCGGCCATGATACCCGGCAGCGCCAGCGGCAACGAGACGGTGACGAAGATCGTCAGCGGCGAGGCGCCGAGCGTCTCGGCGGCTCGCTCCAGCCGTCGGTCGACGTTCTGGAACGACAGCATGATCGGACGAAGCAGCAGCGGGAAAGCCATGACACCCGCGGCCCGAGTAGCGCCTGTCCAGCGGAAAGCCAGCTCGATTCCGAACAGGTCGGCAAGCCAGCGACCGGCGAAACCGTTGGGCCCGAAGGCGACGAGCAGCAGGTAGCCGGTGACGACCGGCGGCAGAACCAGCGGAAGGTAGACCGCGATATGCAGCAGGTTTCGGCCCGGAAAGCGCCACCGGGCAAGCGCATAGGCGATGAAAATGGCGAGCGGCAGAGCGAAGCTCAGAGCCACCAGCGCGACCTTGAGCGAAAGCAGCAGGGCGCCGACCGCTTCCGGGCTCAGCATGAGTGACCACCCGTAAGCAGGAAGCCGTTCCGGCACAGAATGGTCAGGGCTGCGGCGTCTCCGAGAAAACGGACGAACGCGTCCGATGCCCGGTCCTCTCCGAGCGCAAGCGCGACATATCTGATCGGCGGGTCGGGGTCCGGCAGCGTCGCAACCGTCCGCATACTGCTGGCCATCGCGTCCGTTGCATAGACGATACCGAACGCGGTCTGACCGGATTCGGCAAGCCGCAAGGCTTCGCGGACATTGGCCGCCGGCACCAGCCGGCCTGCAATATCCTTCCAGCGGCCGCTTGTCTCCAGCGCCCGCCTCGCGTAGCGGCCGGCGGGAACGTGGTCCGGATCGGCGATGGCAATCCGGGCCAGGCTTGCAGGATCGTAGAATGCAGCTGCATCCGCATCCGCGCGCGCCGTGACGACGACCAGCCGGTTGCCGGCAAACGCCGTCCTTCGCGTTGCATCGCCGACACCCCGGTCGATCAGCCAGTCCGCCCATTGCGGGTCGGCGGAGAGGAAAATGTCGGCAGGCGCTCCAGCGGCAATCTGTCGGGCGAGGGTCGAACTGGCGGCCGGTACGATGCGTAGGGGCGTGCCCGTTTCCGTCTGGAAGGCATCGGCGATTTCCGACGCCACGTCGGTCAAACTCGCCGCGACATACAGTTCAAGCTGCCCACCGGCGGACCCGCCGGACGGACCGAGACAGCAGAACGCGACGAGCAGCGCACCTTTCAGGAACTTGCCGAGACCTTTCATCGCCAATCGATAGCGCGACTGGCAGTAAACGCAAAGTGGTTCGAAATCCCGGAGGGTGCGGCGAAGTGCGGAAGGTCAGGACGCGCGTGCGGCCAGGATTTCAGCGTCGCCGATATGCTCCTTGATCGTCTCGCGGAGCTTGCTCACCGAAATCGGCTTGGGAACGTAGTCGTCCATGCCGGCATTGATGCACATTTCCCTGTCGCCCTTCAGCGCATGGGCGGTAAGGCCGACGATCGGCACGTGCTTGCCGGACTCCTTCTCCAGTTCGCGGATGGTCTGGGTGGCCACGAGGCCGTTCATCTCCGGCATCGACACGTCCATCAGCACCAGGTCCGGATCCAGTTCCTTGTAGCGCTCGACGGCGAGCTTGCCGTTCTCGACGATCTGGTAGCTGTGTCCCACCTCGGTGAGAATCTGTTCCAGCACGATCTGGTTGACCTCGTTGTCCTCCGCCACCAGGATCATGACGCCGGTCTTGCCGCGCTTCACGCCGCTCCCGACACCGGCCATGCTGCGCAGTTCGCTCGTCGGCACGGACTTGCCGCCCGCAGGTTCATCGAAATCCTCGAAACCATCGTTGGACGCACCGGAATTCGGGCCTTCGCTGCCGTGCAGCGCGTTCTGCATGACCGTCACGATCAGTTCCAGCAGGTGTGAGCCGCGCGTTGGTTTGACCAGGTGCCCCTGTATTCTCAGCTTGTTGAACGTCTGGCCGTCGGCGGCGTTTTCCACCGACGTCAGCATGATGATCGGCGTGTCGGCGATATTCGGGTCTTCCCTGACGGCGTTGACCACCTCGATGCCGTCCATGCGCGGCATGTGGTAGTCGAGTATCAGGAGATCGACGCTCCGGCCCATTTCCGCGGCCCTGCGCAACACCGCCAGGCCTTCCGGACCGGACGCCGCGGCCGCGGCATCGAAGCCCCACGACCCGGCCTGTTCCAAGAGGATCGAGCGGTTCACCTCGTTGTCGTCGACGATCAGGATGCGGCCGCCGGACACGTCGATCGGAACCGGCTTGCTGACCTTCGCCTCGCCGTGCACCGGCAGCGGCAGCGTAAACCAGAAGCTGGACCCTTCGCCGAGCACGCTGTCGACGCCGATCTCGCCGCCCATCTTGTCGACTAGCATCTTGGCGATCGTCAGGCCGAGGCCGGTACCCTCATGCTTGCGCGTCGAAGAGCCGTCGACCTGGCTGAATTTCTGGAAGACCTTGTCGACCTGCTCCGGCGGGATGCCGATGCCGGTGTCCTCGATGCGGAATTCCAGCGCGGCTTTGCCGTCGGCGACCGTTCCGGACACGTTGACGAGGACATGGCCGTGTTCGGTGAATTTCACCGCATTGCTGACAAGGTTGGTGACGATCTGGCGGATGCGGCCGACATCGCCGACATACATTTCCGGCAGGTCCGGCTGGACCCGCACCGCCATTTCCAGATCCTTCTCGTCGACCTTGGCCGACATCAGCGTCACCACGTCCTCGATGGCCTCGGCCAGCTTGAACGGCATCGGATCGAGCTCGAGCTGGCCCGAATCGATCTTCGAGAAGTCGAGAATGTCGTTGATGATGGTCACCAGCGCGTGGCCCGACTTGACGATGATGTCGGTGAACATGCGCTGCTTGGAATCGAGTTCCGTCTTGGCGAGCAGTTCCGCCATGCCCATCACGCCGTTCATCGGCGTGCGGATCTCGTGGCTCATGTTGGCCAGGAATTCCGACTTCGCGCGCTCGGCGATCTCGGCGCGCTTGGCAGTGCGCTCGGCCGCCTCCTTCGCCTCCATCAGCCCCGAGGCCGCAGACCTGCGCTGGTTGATGTCACGCTGGAGATAGCTGCCGGCAAGCGTCGTGAGCAGCAGGATGAAAATGCCCGCAAGCGCCGAGTCCTGCTGGATCTTGGCCAGCGCCGAGCCGACGGGTGCATCGATCGCGAAGGCGCCCATCACGTCGCCCAAAGCCCACTGCTGGCGTCCGGCCTGCATCGTATTGTGACAATCGACGCAGCTCTGCTGGTCCGCGATGGACGGATAGAGGGTACGCAACACGGGGCCGTTGGCACCCGTGGAATATTCCGATACAGGCTCAGGCTTCGCCGCGGCGGCGAAAGCGCGGATGATCTGGGCCATATCCGCATCGAGCGGCTCGGTCCTGATCGAACGGCCGGGGAACCCGACCATGGCGACGCGGATCGCATCGGCGTCGGGAGCGGATCTGTTGAAGGCTTCGATGGCGTGCGCCCGGAAGGTCGCGGGAACCGGCGCTTCTCCGCCAGTGATCGAACTGAGCTGTTCCGAATAGGTGCTGACGAAGGCCGACGTCAGCCGAAGGATGTTGGCTTTCTCCTTCGTCTTGCTCTCCACGAGCGTCGTCCAGCCGATATAATAGTACGTGCCAGTCACCGCCGCGCCCAGCAGCAGCCCGATCATCAGGGCTATGGCGAAATGCGTGACGCCGTTTTTCATCGGACGCGAACCCACCCAAACAGAAAATACCCGGACAGTCTCTCAGTTTTCGCTTAAAATTGGCTTAAACCGCCGGTCTGAAAGCATTTTTCGGAGCTCCCGGAAAACCAAAAAGGCCGCGGAAACGCGGCCCTTCAGCATACCGGTTCCGGCTAAGCCTCAGACGGCAGCGCGCACTGCGTCTCCGGTCTTGTCCAGCCATTCGCTGACCTTGGCGATCAGCGCGTCGGGGCTGATCGGCTTGGACATGTAGTCGTCCATTCCCGCCTTCATGCAGACCTCGCGATCGCCCTTCAGGGCGTGCGCTGTCAGCCCGATGATCGGCGTGCGGTCGCCGGATTCGGCTTCCAGATTGCGTATTGCCTCGGTCGCTTCCAGCCCGTTCATGACCGGCATGGAAACGTCCATAAGGATCAGCTGCGGACGATGCTCCTTGTAGGCATCCACGGCGAGCTGGCCATTGTCGACGATCTTGTAGTCCTGGCCCGCTTCCAGAAGGATCTGTTCGACCACGATCTGGTTTACTTCATTGTCTTCTGCCACCAGGATCATCGGGCCTGTCCTTTCGCACTTTCATGAAAACCAT
>DATHRP010000290.1:0-7943 GCA_035465195.1 Afifellaceae bacterium
GCCGGCCGGATACGGGTTCGGGCTGAACGGGCGTCTTCCTAGAAACTATCCTTGCGCGAGCGGACCTCGGCGAAGACCTTGACCGGATCCGCGTCAGCAAGGCCCACCGCGGCGGCGACCGCCTCGTTGTCGGCGCGCAGGAAGGGGTTCGTGGCTTTCTCGAGCGCGATCGTCGTCGGGAGTGTCGGCTTGCCTTCGGACCGCAACGCCTCGATTTCACGGAGCCGTGCCGCAAGCTGATCGTTGTCCGGGTCGACCGTGACGGCGAAGCGCGCATTGGCCAGCGTGTATTCGTGGCCGCAATAGACCGTGGTCTCGTCGGGCAGGGCTCTCAGCGCCGTCAGCGAATCCCACATCATCGCCGCGTTGCCTTCGAAGACCCGGCCGCAGCCGACGGCAAACAGCGTATCGGCGCAGAACAGCAGTTTCTGGTCGGGAATCGTGTAGCTGACGTGATCCAGCGTATGTCCCGGCGTTTCCATGACCCGGACCTCGTGGCCGGCGAAATCGAAACTGTCGCCGTCGCTGACCGTCCGGTCGTAGAGGCCGGTTGTGGCCGCACTTTTTTCCGGCCCGGTAACCGTTGCGCCGTAGGCCTCCTTCAGCACCGGTATGCCGTCGATATGGTCCTGATGTTTGTGGGTGACGAAAATGTCCGTGAGCTCCCATCCGCGTTTTTCCAGTTCGGCCTGGATCGGGGCGGCTTCCGGCGCGTCGATGCTGGCAGTCGCGCCGCTTTCCGTATCGTGTACCAAAACCGCGAAATTGTCAGAGCGGGCAGTGAATTGAACGATCTCCAGTTCGGCCATCAGCTCTCCTCCTCTTCATTCGTTATTGCTTCGCCCATACATAGCTCCGGCAGGTGCGAAGTTGAAGGCCAGCCGGGCAAGACCTCGTGAACCAAACCCTGCTAAACTGGGCCGGATTCGATCTGGTGGATATGAAATGCATCTCGACGTCATCGACCTCCGGGATTTCTATTCCTCGCTCCTCGGGCGGATCGTTACCCGGCATGTCGGCACCGCCCTGGATTCGGTGATGCCGCAGGGCCCGCTCGGGCGTGTGGTCGGCATCGGATTCGCCACGCCCTACCTGTCCGCCTGGGACGAGCGGGCCGAGCGTGTGGCGGCACTGATGCCTGCACCGCAGGGGGTGATTGACTGGCCGCCCGACGTGCCGTCCAAGACGGCCCTTGTGGACGAGGACCGGCTGCCGCTGTCGGACGCCAGTTGCGATCTCGTGATCCTGGTGCATGCCCTGGAGATGTCGTCGCGGCCGCTCGATCTGCTGGAAGAGGTGAGGCGCGTGCTTTCGCAGCGTGGCAGGCTGGTTGCCGTCGTGCCGAACCGGCAGGGGCCGTGGGCGCGCTCGGATATCTCGCCCTTCGGTTTCGGCCGGCCCTATTCGCGCGGCCAGTTGCGTGCCGCATTTTCCGATGCGGCGTTCGAGACTCAGGCCTGGGCCACCGCGCTGCATATGCCGCCGATCGCACGCAGGCCGTTCCTGCGGCTCGCCGGCACCATGGAGCGGATCGGCCGGGTGTGCTGGCCGGCCTTTTCAGGCGTGACCTGCGTGCAGGCCTCCAAGAGCACCGTTCAAGGCGCAAAGGTCAGGGCGCGTTCCGCGCTTTCGCCCGCGCTCAGACCGGCGCTGCAGCCGAACGCGGGGCGTGCAAGATCAGGAACGCCCGTCTGACATGACGAAGACGGCCTGCTCGCCGAACAGGTTCCAGATCGTCCAGGGCGTGCTGGTCGAGATGCGCCCGCCATTACCGTAGAGCGCCACAGCTTCCTGGATCTCGGCGCCGATTTCGTCCGCCAGCGCCACGAAATCGCGGATCGTGCAGAAATGGATGTTCGGAGTATCGTACCAGCTGTAGGGCAGGTTCTCGGTGATCGGCATCCGCCCCTGGATGACGAATTGCCGCCTGATGCGCCAATGGCCGAAATTGGGGAACGATATGATCGCCTTGCGGCCGATACGCAGCATCGATTCCAGTACCGTCTTCGGATTGCCGGTGGCCTGTAGCGTCTGGCTGAGGATGGCATAGTCGAACGCCTTGTCCGGGTAGTAGACAAGGTCGCTGTCGGCGTCGCCCTGGACCACCGAGAGGCCACGGGCAACGGTCTCGTTGACGCCCTTCTGGGAAATCTCGATACCGCGGCCGTCGACCTTCTTGTCGCGCGCCAGCATCTCCAGCAGCGCTCCGTCGCCGCAGCCGACGTCGAGCACGCGGGCGCGTTCCGAAACGAAGCTGGCGATCACGTGAAGGTCGACACGTTCGGCGTTGGCGGCCATCGTATCCAGCTTCATCGCGCCGTTGGCTTGCTTGCGGATCATTCCAGCCCCCGCAGGCGGCCGGCCGCCGTCAGGAAGCCGTCGATGATGCGAAACATCTCCGGTTCGTCGAGGAGGAAGGAATCGTGGCCCTTGTCGGTTTCGATCTCGACGAAGGAAACGTTCGCCGCGGCCGCGTTGAGCGCGTGGACGATATCGCGGCTTTCCGCCGTCGGAAACAGCCAGTCGCTGGTGAACGACATGACGCAGAAGCGGGTCGCGGTGCCCTTGAAGGCACTGGCGAGCGACCCGCCGTAATCGATCGCAAGATCGAAATAGTCCATCGCCCTCGTCATGTAGAGATACGCGTTGGCATCGAAGCGGTCGACGAATGTCATGCCCTGGTAGCGCAGGTAGGATTCGATCTGGAAATCGGCGTCGAAACCGAATGTCAGCGCGTCGCGATCCTGCAGCGAGCGGCCGAACTTGCGATGCAGCGCGGCTTCCGAGAGGTAGGTGATGTGCGCCGCCATCCGGGCAACCGACAGGCCCTTCCGCGGGCTGACGTTCTCGGCGATATAGCTTCCGCCGCGCCAGTCCGGATCGGCCATGATCGCCTGCCGCCCGACCTCGTGGAACGCGATATTCTGCGAGGAATGGCGCGCACCTGTGGCGATCGGGATGGCGGAGAAGATCCGCTCCGGATAAGACGCCGCCCATTGCAGCACCTGCATGCCACCCATCGAGCCGCCGATCACGCACAGCAGGGTTTCGATGCCGAGTTCGTCGAGCAGCATGGCCTGCGAACGCACCATGTCATGGATTGTGATGACCGGAAGGTCGAGCCCATAGGCCTTGCCGGTCTCCGGGTTTGGCGATGCCGGGCCCGTGGTCCCGAGGCAACCGCCCAAAACGTTGGCGCAGATGACGAAATAGCGGCCGGTATCGATCGACTTGCCCGGACCGACCATGCTTTCCCACCAACCCGGCTTGCCGGTGACCGGCGAGACGTTGGCGACATGCTGGTCGCCGGTCAGGGCGTGGCAGACGAGGATCGCGTTGCTGCGTGCCTCGTTCAGCGTGCCGTATGTCTGGTAAGCGATCTGGAAGGGTGAAAGGTCGACGCCGGCATCGAGGCGCAGCGGCTTGTCCCGGCCGAAGCGGACGACCGGGCTGGAAGGTTCGACGGCCTCGTTGCGCGCGGAAGCGCTGACCGCGTCGGCCTTTGCGTCTTGCCGTGTCATCGTCTATTCCAACAAAGGAGACCGGGAATAGGGATCAGGGTTTCCGTCTGTCAATCTTTTCTTTGTCAACCGGCCTGGCCCGGTATTGAACCCGGCTTGCAACAGCCTGTATTTCCGGGCGAAATTGCGCGACCCGTTTCTGGAAGGATCATATGGATACGACCGGCACCGATCCGTTAACGCGGATCCGAAATCGCATCGATGCGCTTGACGCCGACATTCACCGCCTGCTGATCGAGCGCAGTGCGATTATCGACGAACTGATCCATATCAAGGGCACGAGCGCGCCCGGGGCCGCAGTCCGGCCGGGGCGTGAAGCTGACATGATGCGCCGGATCGTGATGCGCCACGAGGGTCGGCTACCGCTGACCAGCGTCGAACATATCTGGCGGGAGATCATCACCGTCTTCACCAACATGCAGGCACCGTTTTCGGTCGTCGCCGGGCCGTCCGACGATCCGCTGGCGATGCGCGATCTGGTCCGGTTCTATTTCGGGTTCTCGGTCACGGTCGAAACGGCCGAAAGCGAAGAGGCGGCTCTGGAGATGATTTCCGGCGGCCGCAATTGCCTGGCAGTGCTCGCACCCCGAGCGAAGACGGCATGGTGGCGGATGCTGGAGCCGGCAGACGGCCCGAAGATCTTCGCGCGCTATCCGTTCCTGTTGTCGCCGTCCAGGCGCGACCTTGAGCCCGTTTATGTCGCCGGTCCACCATTGCAGGATCAGTCGGAGCCGGATATCCGCCTCTTCAGTCTGGACGTCGGTGGCGGCGCGCTGGCGGCGGCACTGGAACGGCTCGGCGGTTTCGTCGTGGCGCGGGCCGGCGACCGGGCACTGATCGAACTTCCCATTGCGTCGACAACCGACGAACTGGCCGCGGAGATCGAGCAGGCTGGCGGCAAAGTGACGTCCATCGTCCCGGTCGGCGGTATCGCCGAACCGATCGAGATCTTTACCGGAGACGAATCATGACCAACCGGGAAAACGGGCCGGCCGGCCGGCCGACACCGCGTGCGGGGGTGCTGGACATTGCCGCCTATGTACCCGGTGACGCAGAAAGCGGCGCTGCCCGCGTCTTCAAGCTGTCGTCCAACGAGACGCCGCTCGGCGCAAGCCCGAAGGCGATAGAAGCCTACCGGGCCAATGCCGACCATTTGCACATCTATCCGGACGGCGCCTCGACCAAGCTGCGGCAGGCGATTGCGTCCGTGCACGGCCTCAATCCGGAGAACATCGTTTGCGGCAACGGTTCCGACGAACTGCTGTCACTTTTGGCGCAGACCTATCTCGATGCCGGAGACGAGGCGATTTTCACCGAACACGGCTTCCTGGTCTACAAGATCGCCATCCTGGCGGCCGGCGCGACGCCGGTGATTGCGCCGGAAACCGATGCGACCGCCAATGTCGATGCGATCCTGGAGCGGGTGACGGACCGGACCAGGATTGTCTTCCTGGCCAATCCGAACAATCCGACCGGGACCTACCTGCCGTTCGACGAGATCAGGCGGCTGCATGCCGGCCTGCCGGACAATGTTCTGATGGTGCTCGATGCGGCCTATGCCGAATATGTCCGGCGCAACGACTACGAAAGCGGCATCGAACTGGTCGGCCAGAGCGAGAATGTCGTGATGACCCGCACTTTCTCGAAGATCTACGGTCTCGCCAACCTTCGCCTCGGCTGGGCGTATGCGCCGACGGCGGTCGTGGATGCGCTGAACAGGGTGCGCGGCCCGTTCAATGTCACGGGTCCCGCGCTTGCAGCCGGAACCGCGGCAATCGCCGACAAGGCGCATGTGCAGGCGGGTGTCGACCATAATCTGAAATGGCTGCCCTGGACCGAGTCGCAGCTCAAGGAACTCGGGCTGAAGGTGACGCCCAGCGTCGGAAATTTTCTGCTCATCCATTTCCCGGACGAGCCGGGCAGAGGCGCGGTGGAGGCCGATGCCTTCCTGCGCACCGAGGGTGTCGTCGTGCGGCGGGTGGGCGCTTACGGATTTCCCAATGCCCTGCGCATGTCGATTGGCACGGAGGAGGCCAACCGCAAGACCGTCGACGCTCTGTCGCGCTTCCTCGGCAAGTCGTGAAGTTTCGTGAGGTTCAGGGGCGCGGCCCGAATTCGGCGATCTGGCGTGTGCCGGCGAAAACAGCATTGTCGCGGAGCGTGAGCGTCAATTCGCTCACTGCCTCGCCATTTTCGTTCTTGGCAGGTTTGCTGAGCGCAATGACGCCGCCTACAAGGGTCTGAACATTGTTGCGGACGTCCGCCGGCAGGGTCTGCAGGAAGGCCGCGAGCGCCGGCAGGTTCTCCGTGACGACGACGATCTCGCCCTCCGGACTGCCGGAAGCGTTGAATGAGATCGCGCCGCTGGCCGAAACACGGCTTTCACCTGCCGTCAGGCTGATGTCGAGGTCGGGGATGTTCACGTTTCCGGTCCGCGCTGCGTCGGCCATCAGTCGGGCCAGCGGCGCATCGATGCGCGCCCTGCCTTCGATCGTGAACGGTGCGCTGGTCTCTTCCTGCCGGCTGAACGTTGCCGCGTCGGCGCGCCATTCCATGTCTGTCTGAAGGTTTTCGTCGGCCGGTCTGGCGTGGAACTCGGTATGCTCGGCCGCGATGCCGTTCAACGGCGTGTTAATCGACAGCCGGTCGAAGGCCGTCGAGATAGCATCCGGTCCGTCATCCGTCAGGTGGACGCTTGCCTGTCCCGTCGACCAGTCGGCCGAAAGCGGCGAGGCGTCCGCATGCCAATTTAGATCGAGCGGCGCCTGCAGGTCCGCCGTGACGTCACGCGGGCTGTAAGCGAGCGCGCCAACCTTCAAACCGCCGATCTCGGCGGTGAGTGCGCGCGTCTGCTCGGTCAAACCCGCCTTTGAACAGGACAGTGCCATGCCGAACGGGAAGCCGGAGATCTCCCGGTCGGCGCAGAAGATCTCGGCCGGGCCGCCGCGGCGCGATTGCAGGACCTGGTCGACCTGGTCGGTCAGGACACTGCGGGCGTAGAACCAGATGGCCGTCCAGCCGGCACACAGAACCAGCACCGCGACGACTGCGAAGGTGGCGTAGCGGCGTTTCGGCCTGCGGTCCGTAAAGGTGGTTTGTTCAGCCGACAAGGTCAACTTCTCCTGTCTCACCGGCACGAAATTGCAGCGCTTGCGGTCATATTATCCCGCTGATACGTCGAGTGTCATGACGAGTGACGACAAAGATGGCGACTTTTGGGTCTTCGGCTACGGCTCACTGATGTGGCGGCCGGGCTTTCCCTTCCTAGACAGCCGGCGGGCCCGCATCACCGGCCTGCACAGGTCGCTTTGCGTGTTTTCCTGGTTCCATCGCGGCACGCAGGAACGACCGGGCCTTGTGCTGGGCCTCGACCGCGGCGGTGCCTGCCTGGGGCTCGCCTTCCGGGTCAGTGGCCGAGAACGCGAGGGCGTCATCGAGTATCTGCGCGAACGCGAGCAGGTCACCAATGTCTATCTGGAACGATGGCATTCGATACGGTTTCCCGACGGCAGCCGGGACACGGCGCTTGCCTATGTCGTCGACCGCAGACATCCGCAATATGCCGGCAAGCTGCATCCCGATGAACAGATCGCGCTGATCGAACGCGCGGCGGGACAGTCCGGAGCCAATCCGGACTATGTTACAACCACGGTGCAGCGGCTCGGCGAACTCGGTATCCACGACCGCGGCCTGTTCCGCATTTCACAGCGTTTGGCGGCTGCAGGGAAATAGGGCCGCGGCGGGAAGCGCCGGGAACGCCCGTCAGGCCGCGACGGGGAATTCGATGATCCGCGCCGGGCAGGCGGTTTCGGTCTGTCCAACATCCAGCATGGCGCCCAGGTCGGCGATGATTGCGTCGCGCTGCTCATCGGATCGCGCCAGCAGGTGGATGTATATTTCCGTGCCGTCGCGTCCGGCCAGCGCGTTCAGCCGACCTGCCGACGGGTTGCGGCCCGGCGGATTGCCGGCCCAGATGATTCGTCCGAAACGGACGAGGATGACGACGGCGTCGTCGAAATGATCGAGTGCGGCAAGGTCGGTGCGGGTAAACAGGTAGCGCGCACCGGAAAGTCCCGACCAATAGCGAAAACGGGCCGGGAGCCCGGCCTCCAGGACGATATTGGGTATCGACGATTTGTACTGCATGATTCGCTCGCAACTAGGAACATAAGTAGAACACGGTACACCGGCCCTGTGCAAGCATCATTAAAAATGAGGAAAACCCGCCCAGTGACCCACTAGATGGAGTTATACCTTCATTTCGACATACTGTATATAGATAATTGACACATTAATCGTGTGTCGTTCGGCCGAGAATCCTGCGAACCTGCGGATCGCGCTTCAACGCTTCGTCGATGAGCGCCCGGCTCGCCGTTTCTATGTCCGATTCCAGCCTTTTCGCGAAGCTGGCCGGCTCCAGAC
>DATHRP010000291.1:0-2179 GCA_035465195.1 Afifellaceae bacterium
GCGCATCTCTTCGCCATCGGCGGCGACCATTTCATCGCGTGGCCGCTGATGAAGGCGCATGCGGCGAGGCACGGGCCGCTCGCCATGGTCCAGTTCGATGCGCACCAGGACACATGGGCCGACGACGGGGTCATGCTGTCGCACGGCAACTTCGTTCTCCGGGCGGTACGCGAAGGCGTCATCGACCCCTCCCGTTCCATCCAGATCGGCATCCGGACGATCGCGCCGGAGGATTGCGGCATCGAGATCCTGCATTCCTATGACGTGCATCGCATGGGCGTCGAGGCGGTGATCGACCGTATCGTCGAGCGGGTCGGCGACGCGCCGGCCTACATGACGTTCGACATCGACTGCCTGGATCCGGCCTTCGCGCCGGGCACGGGAACGCCGGTTTCCGGCGGCCTTTCGTCGGCCCAGGCGCTGATGATGCTGGCCGGCCTCGGTGCCATCAACTTCGTCGGCGGCGACGTCGTCGAGGTTTCGCCGCCCTACGACCACGCCGACATGACGGCGATCGCAGCAAGCACGGTTGCACAACACTATATCGGGCTGCTGGCAGCGCGGAAATCGGTTGGCTAGCGGCAACGATATTATGCGATCTCAATATGTTATAATATTTTCCTGATGTGAATTATCAATTCACGTGCCGGCCGTGCATGGGGTTGTTTCGCGGTTCATTTGCGCGGGCGGCCACCCCCCTTCGCGAATACACGCCGCGACGGGTCAGGTGGCGAACTGCTTGTTCCGCTTGCGGCGGGCGAAGCGGGGCGCCTCACCGCCATCCGACGGAGCCGACCCGGCGACCGGCCGACCCGTCTCCGGCGCGACAGGTGTCAGCCTGATCACGGCCTGGTCCGGATCGTATTCGCCATGGTCGACCAGGTTCACGGTGACCGAGGCGTTCTCGCCGATCCGCAGTTCCGAATTGTCCGCCAGGCCAGGCCCGTTGCGCAGCACGTCGGCCGCCACGGCGAGGACCCGCTCGTGACCGCTGGCAACGTCGTCCGGCGACGTCGGCGTCTCGATTTCGCGGCCACAGAAACTGTCGAGGCCGAGGGTCGACAGGCAGGCAACTTCGCCGCCGTCACCGGCGCCGGGGTGGCTGCGGATGTTGACCCAGGCGTTCACCGGCGGGTCGCCGGCAATCAGCATCGCGGTCGCCGCCTCGAAGGCCGCCTGCGGCAGCAGCACCTCGCCGTTCGCCCAGTAGACGCCGACCGACGCGGCAAGCGAGTTCAGCAACCCGGCGATCAGCGTCACGCTGCCGGCGACGTCGACCGCCTGGTTGAAGCCTTTGGTCAGCACCAGGTTGCTCAGCATGACGTGGGCCTGGTGCCGCTCCACGGCAACTCCGCCGTCCGGCCAGTTGCCGAAGGAGTGGTGCAGCGCCGCGTCGAAGGTTCCGTACGGCGCCGGGTGGTCGACGAAGGCGACCGCGAAATGATTGCCGCTGATGGAGACGATATAAGCCTCGCTGGCGGAGACCTTGTCGCCGCGATAGGGCCTGCCGACGATGTCGTTTTCAAGCTCGGGCACGCGGCTTTTCAGGGCCGCGACCAGATCGTCGAGTCCGACAACGGACGGTTGTTCCAATGCCAGCATGGCAATGAACCGGCCAGCCATCGTTAGAGCCTCCAGCGCCGTAAATCCGGACAACTGCTAATTTTACCGCCGATGCCTACAAATCGGTAAAAATCATTCGCCAATATTTAACGGTCCGGCGGCATTTTCGCCTGCCAGCGCAAGATTCAGCATACGACGCCGCAAGTTGCTTCTCAATCAGAAGCGGAGTGACATGCACGATAACCCGCCGTCGAGCAAAGCCGCCTGCCCGACCGGGACCGCCATCACGTCGAAGCCGAGCCGGGCGAGCAGACCCTCTGTACGCGGATAGCCTTCGGCCAGCAGCACATGGGCGTTCACGCGGATGGCGTTCGCGGCCGCCTCCTCGCCGTCCGGCACGGCGACCGTCTCGTACCCGTCGAACAGGCCGGAGGCGATCAGTTCGCGCGTGGCGAGCACCGTGTCCGCTGCCAGCAGCGAGCACCCGGTCTTCAGGTGCAAAAGTCCGGACGGCAGGCTGGCGCCGCGGACCGAATAGCCCCATGGTCCGATGCAGCGTTCAAGCGCCGCGACCCCGCGCCTGTCGGTACGCTCCGAAAGCCCGACGACCAGTTCC
>DATHRP010000292.1:0-8284 GCA_035465195.1 Afifellaceae bacterium
GACCGGTCGGTGAAGACCACCGAATATTCAAGCAGGCCGTCAGGATCGATTTCAGGATAGATCGCGCTCATGGGATTCCGCCCTGGTTAGCCGGATGATGGCGAAAGGCCGCCACGATAATCGGTGCCGGATATGACTGGAATTGAACCGCACTGCAACGGTCTTGCTTCTTCAGTGCTCAATTGTCGCGTCCGGCCGTGAGCCTGTCCCACGCAGGCCGGCCGGCTTCGCCCGGCAACTAGGACAGGTTTACTACAAAGTGCGCGGTTCAACCTTCCCGCGTGGACAAGGCCACTGCGATGCCGTAGCGTTAATCGGCGAGGCGGCCGTTATGGCTTGAATATCGGGGGAAAAATTAGCCGGCTCAATCCGATCCAGCCGGTCCTCGGCAGCGGGATCGATTTCATCACCGCTGTTGCTGATGCAGCTCGAGCGACAGGTGCGCACCGCACCTTTCGACGAATGACGAGTGCGCGCTATTTCAGGCTGACGGAATAGTGGAACCCGTCTGTAAGGCACCGTGAGACGCGCCACTCGACGGGCGCGTCGTCGAGGCCGTAGCCGATCCGGGTGATCTGCAGAAGCGGCGTGCCGGCCGCGCAGCCGAGATGCAGCGTGTCGGCAGCGGTTGCCGCCACGGCTTTCAATTCCTCATCCGCGCGGGCGATCGTCTGGCCGAAGCGCTGCGAATAGAGCCCGTAGACATTGTTTGGGATCGGGTCGACCTCGTCGAGGCCGGCGAAACGGTTCGCCGGCAGTGTAATGCGTTCCACGATCAGCGTGCGGCCGTCCAACTGACGGGTTCGGTCGATGCGCCAGACATCGGCGCCCGGCGCAAGCGCCAGCTTCCGACACTCCTCGCCGTTTCCGCCGGTCTTGCGGACCGCTATCACGGTACTGTCCGGCAGGCCCCGCCGTCCGTCGTCGGATCCGAACCTGAAGAACTGGAACAGCATGCGTCCGTCCTCGGGTTCCGCGACGAATGTGCCACGGCCCTGTTGCCGGATCACAAGATTGTCCGCGGCCATGGCGTCCAGCGCCTTTCGCACCGTGCCCTGGCTCACGCCCAGTTCAGCGGCAAGCTGCATCTCCGAAGGCAACAGCATTCCCGGCGGCCATCTGCCGTCGATCAGCCGGTTTACCAGCAGTTCGCGCACCTGGCCGTAGAGCGGACGGAAGCCCAGCGGTTCCGACCCGCTATCGGACGTTCGCTTTCCCTTGATGCTGGATGCCGGCATAGGCCGATTGACTCGCTCTTTGCTCTATGTCTTATGTCTTATATAAGACTTATGCCGCAAAGGAAACCATATCGCGCTTTCGCGTTGCGAAACGGCAGTCGGCGGCAGAGGCGGCAAACGGGGACGCGGCGGGATCAATCGCCGGGTTCCGTTCGAAAACCGGGAGTTCGCATGTCCATTCCTCAATTGCTTGTGCACGACAATGCCGACAATGTCGGCGTCGTCGTCGTCGAGGGTCTCAAGGCCGGCACGGAAATGCTGTGTGTCGTCACCCATGACAATTCGTCTTTCAGCATGACCGCGATCGACGATGTGCCGATCGGCCACAAGATCGCGCTGACGGATCTCGCCACCGGCGATACCGCCATCAAGTATGGCGAGGACATCGGCAAGATCGTCGCCGACGTGAAGAAGGGCGGTCACGTGCACGTCCATAATCTCAAGACCAAGCGCTGGTAGGAGTGAGCGAGATGGCTGGCCTCAACGGCAATTCGACAATCATGGCATACCGCCGCGAGAACGGTCGCGTCGGTGTCCGCAATCACGTCATCATCCTGCCGCTCGATGACATTTCGAACGCCGCCTGCGAGGCGGTGGCGAACAATATCAAGGGCACGATGGCGCTGCCCCACGCTTATGGTCGCCTGCAGTTCGGCGAGGACCTCGACCTGCATTTCCGCACAATGATCGGCACCGGCGCCAATCCTAACGTCGCTGCCTGTATCGTCATCGGCATCGAACCGCTCTGGACCCAGCGCATCGTCGACGGCATCGCCAAGACCGGCAAGCCGGTCAGCGGTTTCTCCATCGAGCAGAACGGCGATATCGCCACCATCGCCGCGGCGTCGCGCCAGGCGAAGGAATATGTTCACTGGGCGAGCGAGCTTCAGCGCGAGGAATGCCCGCTGACCGATCTCTGGATTTCCACCAAGTGCGGCGAAAGCGACACCACCACCGGCCTCGGTTCCTGTCCGACGGTCGGCAACATGTACGACAAGCTGATCCCTGAGGGCATCTACGGCTGCTTCGGCGAGACCTCCGAGATCACGGGCGCGGAGCATATCTGCCAGAAGCGCGCCGCCGACGAGGAGACGGGCAAGCGCTGGTACGCAATGTGGAAGGCCTACCAGGACGATGTGATCGAGGCCCACAAGGTCGACGACCTGTCGGATTCGCAGCCCACCAAGGGCAATATCGAAGGCGGCCTGACGACGATCGAGGAAAAGGCGCTCGGCAATCTGGAGAAGATCGGCCGCGAATGCCGCTATATCGATATCCTCGACCCTGCGGTAGCGCCGGAAAAGGGGCCGGGCCTCTACTTCATGGATACTTCCTCGGCCGCCGCCGAATGCGTCACGCTGATGGCCGCCGCCGGATACGTGGTCCATACCTTCCCGACCGGGCAGGGCAACATCATCGGCAATCCGATCCTCCCGGTCATCAAGATCAGCGCCAATCCGCGGACCGTTCGCACGATGTCGGAACATATCGACCTCGACGTCACCGGCATATTGCGGCGCGACATGACGATCGACCAGGCCGGCGATGCGCTGATCGAGATGATCGTGCGCACCGCCAACGGCCGCATGACCGCGGCGGAGGCCCTTGGACATCGTGAATTTGTCATGACAAAACTCTACCGGAGTGCATAACGGTGATCGGCCGGCGGCGAATCGTGTCGCTACCGGCCGGTTATGCCTGCGGAAGAGCGGAGTCCGATGCCCGATATTGTCATTTGCGAGTTCATGGACCAGCGCGCGGTCGCGCAATTGCAGGGACGATACGACACGCTCTATGACCCGGGTCTCGTCGACCGTCCGGACAAGCTGGCGGAGGCGGTCCGTTCGGCCCGCGCGCTGATCGTCCGCAACCGCACGCAGGTACGCGGCGATCTTCTCTCAGCCGCCCGGAGGCTCACCTGCATCGGCCGTCTCGGCGTCGGTCTCGACAATATCGACCTGGAAACCTGCAAGACGCGCAACATCGCCGTTTTCCCGGCCTCTGGCGCCAACGACCTTCCCGTCGCCGAATATGTCATCGCCATGGCGATGACCCTGCTGCGCGGCGCCTACGGCTCGACCGCCGAGGTGGCCGCCGGCGCCTGGCCGCGACAGGACCTGATCGGACGGGAGATCAGCGGCAAGGTGCTGGGCCTCGTCGGCTTCGGTTCGATCGCCCGCGAGGTGGGCCGCCGTGCCAATGCCTTCCGCATGGACGTCGCAGCCTTCGACCCGTTCGTTCCGCTGGACCATCCGGCCTGGGACGACGCCCGGCAGTGCGACCTCGACACGCTGCTGTCGATCAGCGATGTCGTCTCGCTGCATGTGCCGCTGACGGCAGACACCCGGCACATGATCGGAAAGCTCCAGCTTGAGGCGATGAAGCCCCAGGCGGTCCTGATCAATGCGGCGCGCGGCGGCATCGTCGACGAAGCGGCGCTCGTCGAAGCCTTGCGTTCCGGCCATCTTGCCGGCGCCGCGCTCGACGTCTTCGACAGTGAACCGCTGAATGCCGAGAACGGCGCGCGTTTCGCCGGTATTCGCAACCTGATCCTCACGCCGCACATCGCCGGACTGACCGAGGAGGCCGACCGGCGCGTCGGCTCCGTCACGGTGTCCAACGTGATGAATCATCTCGAAAGAGGCCGTTAATCGCGACGCGTTTCCGGTCGATGGACCGACATCCGACATGAGCACGAAGACCCTCAGCCTTGCTGACCTCCGGAACCTGATCAAGGCCGCGTTGCTTGCTTCGAAGACCAGCGAACCGAACGCTGCTTCGGTTTCCGATGCACTGACCGCGGCGGAAGCCCTCGGCCAGACGGGTCACGGCTTGCGGCGGGTTACAGCCTATTGTGCGCAGGCCCGTTCGGGCAAGGTCGACGGTTTTGCCGATCCGACGGCGGACCGAACGGCACCGTCCGTCATCCTGGTCGATGCCGCCCACGGGTTTGCCTATCCGGCAATCGACACGGCCCTCGAGCTCCTGCCGCCGCTTGCGCGCGAGCAGGGCATCGCGCTGGCCGGCATCCGCCGGTCGCACCATTGCGGCGTCATGGGCGTTGTCGTCGAACGGCTTGCCGATGCCGGCCTTGTGGCGCTGATGGTCGCCAACACGCCGGGCGCCATTGCGCCGTGGGGCGGCCGCACGCCGTTGTTCGGCACCAACCCGATAGCGTTCGGCGCGCCTCTGGAAGCGCAGGCGCCGCTGTTCATCGATCTCTCGCTTTCCCGCGCCGCCCGCGGCAAGATCATGGCTGCGGGCCAGAGGGGCGAAGCGATCCCGGAAGGCTGGGCAATGGACACGGACGGGAATCCGACCACCGATCCGAAGGCGGCGCTTGCCGGCACGATGGTTCCCATCGGCGATGCCAAAGGCACGGCGCTGGCCCTGATGGTCGAGATGCTGGCGGCCGGCCTGATCGGCGCGAACTATGCCTACGAGGCTTCGTCGTTCTTCGATGCAGAAGGCCCGCCGCCCGGTGTCGGCCAGACGATCATTGCCATCGACCCGGCGCGGTTCGGCGGCGTCGATGCCCTTGCGCGCTTCGCCGAGATGGCCGACAAGGTGTCTTCGGATTCCGGTGCCAGGCTTCCCGGCCGCCGCCGTCAGTCGTTGCGCAGCGCCGCCGCCGAAGCCGGCATCGAAGTCGATGCGGCTCTGATTGCCGAAATCGAGGCGATCGCCACAAAAAGCTAGATCGGGCTGACGGACCTGCCGGACGGCCCCAGGGAGCAGACCATGTTGCAGAAAGCATTGCAGTTCAAACGCGAATCCAACCTGATCGACGGCGAGTGGGTGGCGGCAGATTCCGGCACGACGATAGATGTCACCAACCCGGCCACCGGCGATGTCATCGGCACCGTGCCCAATGCGGGCCGCGCCGAGACGAAGCGGGCGGTCGAAGCGGCCCAGGCCGCGTTCGAGACGTTCCGCCACACCACGGCGGCCGAGCGGGGCAAGTGGCTCCGCGCCCTGCACGATGCCATCATGGACAACCAGGACAGCCTGGGCGAACTACTGACGATGGAGCAGGGCAAGCCGCTCGCCGAAGCGAAGGGCGAGGTCGGCATGAGCGCGGCGTACGTCCTTTGGTTCGCCGAGGAAGCACGGCGTATCTACGGCGACCTGACGCCGTCGCCCTGGGCCGACCGGCGGATCATGGTGACCCGCCAGCCCGTCGGCGTGATCGCCGCCATCACGCCGTGGAACTTCCCGTCGTCCATGCTGTCGCGCAAGATCGGCCCGGCGATCGCCGCCGGCTGCACGTCGGTCATCAAGCCGGCGTCGATGACGCCCTATTCGGGCCTTGCCTGGGGCGCGCTCTGCGAGGAGGTCGGCATCCCCAAGGGCGTGGTCAACATCGTCACCGGCTCCGCGCGCGAGATCGGCGCCGAGCTCACCGAAAATCCGCTGGTGCGAAAGATCACCTTCACCGGATCGACGGAGGTCGGCAAGGTGCTGCTGCGCCAGTCGGCCGAAACGGTGAAGAAGGTCTCCATGGAACTCGGCGGCAACGCACCTTTCCTGGTGTTCGACGATGCCGACGTCGACAGGGCGGTGGAAGGCGGCATTGCCGCAAAGTACCGCAATTCCGGCCAGACCTGCGTCTGCACCAACCGCTTCTATGTCCAGGCCGGGGTCTATGACGAGTTCGTCGAGAAGCTCGCAAAGGCGGCCGACAATCTGAAGGTCGGCCCCGGTGCCGAACCCGGCGTCCAGCAGGGACCGCTGATAGAAGAAGCGGCCGTTTCCAAGGTCGAGGAGATGATCGCTGACGCGAAAGACAAAGGCGGCCGCGTCGTGGCCGGCGGAGCCCGACACGCGCTGGGCGGCACCTTCTTCCAGCCGACCGTGATTGCCGACGCCAGCCACGACATGCAGTTCGCGACCGACGAGATCTTCGGGCCTCTCGCGCCGATCTTCAGGTTCGAAACCGAAGAAGAGGCGATCAAGCTGGCCAACGACACCCAGTACGGTCTTGCCTGCTATTTCTATACCCGCGATCTCGGCCGTGCCTTCCGTGTTTCGGAAGCCCTGGATTATGGCCTGGTCGGCGTCAATGAGGGGGTCATCACCACCGAAGTGGCGCCGTTCGGCGGCTTCAAGGAATCCGGCCTTGGCCGCGAAGGCTCGAAGTACGGCATCGATGAATATCTCGAGATCAAATACGTCTGTGTCGGCGGCCTGGGCCTCTAGGTCCGCCTGACAGATGAAGCGGGTCCGCTCATCCGGACCCACCGGCAACGGGATACCAACCGGCCTCTGCCGCGGTCTCGATACCCTGCAGGTCCAGCGTGGCGAGCCATTCGTCGACGCGGCGGCCGGCGATCATGGCGTCGGGTGCGACATCGGCCAGCGGGCGGATCACGAAGGCGCGCTCCTGGATCCGCGGATGCGGGATGGTCAGGCCGGGCTCGTCGACCGATTGCTCACCATAAAGCAGGATGTCGATGTCGATCGTTCTCGGCCCCCACAATTCGCCGCGCATCCGGCCGAGGGAACGCTCGATGCCGAGCACCGCTTCCAGAAGGGTGCGCGGGGCGAGGTCGGTTCGCGCAAGCACTGCAACGTTGAAGAAGGTCGGCTGGTCGGTCTTGCCCCACGGTGGCGTGCTGTAGAGCGCCGATACCGACACGAGGTCGATATGCGGGTGCATGGCGAGGCTGTCCAGCGCCAGCGCGATCTGAGCCTGCCGGTCGCCGAGATTGCTGCCGAGACCGAGCGCGACGGTGACCTGATCCGTCATCGTCCTATCCGCCCCGGCCGCGCGTGACTTCAACGGCGACGTAGCCCAGCGTCGCCGGGATCGGCGCGGAGGGCTTGCGCACCTGCACAGTCACCTTGCCGATCTGCGGATAATCGTCGAGCACCTTGCCGGCGATTGTCTCCGCCAGCGCCTCTATCAGGAAGAAATTCGTTTTGGCGGAGATCTCCTGGGCGATCTCGACGAGACTGGCGTAGGATACGGTCGCGCCGGCGACATCCTGCCGGGCCGCTTCGCGAAGATCGAGCGAGCAGGTGATATCGACCTCGAAGCGCTGACCGAGCCTCTGCTCTTCCGGATGGACGCCGTGATAGGCGTAGAGGACGAGGTCGCGGACTAGAATTCGGTCGGCCATGTCAGTTTCCTTGATCGTCTCCGGGCTCGCGCTTGCCGGCGGCCGCCCTTACGGCGGCGACCATTCGCACGGCGTCGAAATGCTCGGCCACGTCGTGCACCCGAAGGATCGCCGCTCCGGCCATGGCGGCAATCACGTTGGTTGTCAATGTTGCCGCTAGGCGCTGGTTTACATCCCTGTCCAGCAGGCGTCCGATGAAGCTTTTCCGCGAGGTGCCGACCAGCAGCGGCTTGCCGAGCACCATCAGTTCACCGAGCCGGCCGATCAGGGCCAGGTTCTGCTCCAGGCTCTTGCCGAAGCCGATGCCGGGGTCGAGCACGATCCTGTCATCGGCGATTCCTGCACGCGCGGCAATCTCCAGGCTTGTTTCGAAGAATCCAACGCAAGCGGCGACGGGATCGCCTTCGGTGCCGCTCGCGGCGCCGAGCAGGCCGGGATTGTGCATCATGACGACGCCCGCGCCATGCGAGGCGGCGACTTCGGCGAGCGCCGGATCGCCCTGCAGGCCCTGGACGTCGTTTAGGATGTGCGCGCCCGCGCTGAGCGCGGCATCGGCGACACCGGGTTTCACGGTGTCGATGGAGATCAGTGTTTCATCAGCCTCTGCAAGCTGCTCGATGACCGGCAGGACTCTCTGGATTTCCTCCGGTTCCGCGACGCGTTCGGCACCCGGTCGGGTGGATTCGCCGCCGATATCGAGTATGTCGGCTCCGGCTTCCAGCATGTCTCGGGCCCGCGCGACCGCGGCGACCGGATCGAGGAACTGTCCGCCGTCGGAAAAGGAATCCGGCGTCGTGTTGATGATGCCCATGATGAGCGCCGGGTCGCCGGCGCTGCGGCCGGCCAGCCGCGCCGCAAAGACCCTTCCGCGGTCCCGGCCCGGGTCTCGTTCTGTCTCCGGTGTCGTCATGATTCCGCCCGATC
>DATHRP010000293.1:0-11631 GCA_035465195.1 Afifellaceae bacterium
TCATTGTCGCTTATCCAGCTCACCCGCTGGTTGGAGGCCTATGTCGCGCCGTGGCGGCGGATCGACACCATATGATTGTCATACCGTCTGTACCGATGTTATGAATCAACAGTCTAGATCGGAGGAAAAGCCATGAAGAAACACCAGATTAGACTACCGCGCCGCGAGTTCCTGATGCGCGGCGGAGCCGGCGCTCTCGGCATCATGATTGCCGCGGCGACCAGAAACGTGGCTGGTGTACAGACCCCGAGCGCCGAAAACGTCATGGCGAACCTGAAGAAGCTCACCATGGGGGAGTTCAATCCGAACTACGCCACGCAATGGTCCTATCGCCTGGCGAGTGCTCTCGGCTATCTCAAAGAAGGCGGGATCGAGGACCTCGAGGTCATTCTTTCCGAGGAATACATGGCCGGCCTGATCGGCGGCAGCCTCGACATGACCCATGGCGACACCAGCGTATTCATCGGCTCCGGCGAAGCCAGCGGCCTTCCGGTCAGGATGGTTTCGCTCTACCGCGACAAGGAATGGTGGATCATGGGTGTCCGCGAGGGCATCAACACGCCGGAAGATCTGAAGGGCGCCAAGATCACGGGTGGCGGTCTCGACGGCCGCAACACATGGGTCCAGAAGCAGATCGTCTCGCGCCTCGGTCTCGATCCGGACAAGGACGTCGAGTTCGTGCCGACTTCGGGTGGCTCGGACGGCCGGTTGCAGGCGCTGCTCGCCGGCACAGTCGACGCCGCCAGCCTGTTCCCGCGGCACCAGCCGGGCCTGGAAGGCGCCGGCGGCAAGTTCCTTTATGCCCAACTGCAGGAAGTCCCGCAGGAAGGCTTCGCCACCATGGGCACCTGGTTGCAGGAGAACGAGGACACGGCCTACGCCTGGGCACTGGCCGACCTGAAGGCGCGCCAGTGGATGTTCGATCCGGCCAACAAGGATGAATCTTACAAGCTGATGCGCGAACTCGGTTTCGACATCCCGCCAGAATTCGAAGCCCAGTACAAGCTCGAGCTCGACCAGATCAGCCCGGACGGCGGTTTCGAAAACGCCAAGGTCATGGACGACTTCGTCGCATCGCTGGCCATTACGGGCGACGTGCCGAAGGACGTCGACTGGCGCAAATATGTAGACATGAAATATGTCTGGGCGGCCCAGGAAGCCCTGGGGCTTCCGAAGCGTCCGGCATCTCTCTGATCCTGAATACTGATGCGGCCGGGAAATTCCCGGCCGCATTTATGTCCGGGCCGGCATCAGGCCCATGTTCGGCCTGCTGATATGCCATCATGCTGACCCTCTATCACTATGACCGGTCCACCGCCGCCCAGCGCGTCCGCCTGCTGTTGGAGGAAAAGGCGCTGCCGTGGGAGAGCGCGATCGTCGATACCGCTCGCGGCGACGTCGACCAGCTTCCCGACGATTATCATCGCCTCAATCCCAAGGGCCTCGTTCCGGTCGTCATCCATGACGGAAACGCGATCGCGGAATCCCTCGTCATCCTGGAATATCTGGAAGACGCCTTTCCCGATCCGCCGTTCCGTCCGGCGTCGCCCGCCGAGCGGGCAGCAATGCGCCTTTGGATGCGCAGGATCGAGGACGGCGTCCACGTCGCCAGCCGCACCGTCGGCGTCTGCATCGTCAACCGGCACATCTACAAGGCCAAGGACGAGAAGAAGCTCGAAACGTACTACGCAAGGATGCGCGACCAGGTCCGCAAGACCAACGACAGGATCAACATCGAGGGCGGTCTCGATTCGCCGCTCCTGCCGGACGCCGTCGCTACCTTCCGCAGGCTCTTCGAGGACATGGACTCGACGCTGTCGGGCCGGCCATGGCTTGCGGGCGAAAGCTATTCGCTCGCCGACATCGCGCTGGTTGTCTACGTGCGCCGGATGGAATCCTTCATGATGGCGCCGCTTTGGCGCGATCTCACCCATCTCAACGAATGGTACGGCCGGATCGCCGCGCGGCCCGCCTATGAGACGGCCGTCGTCGATTGGGGCGACGTGACAGTGGCCGAGCGCCGCGAGCACGGCACGGCGTCGTTCGAGCGTGTCGCGGAGCTCTGGGACCGGGCGGCCGGCTGACCGCCCGAATACGTTCAGGCTGCGGATGCTTCCTCCAGCACGTGGCGATGCGATCCGCGCCCGAGATTGAGCTCGGGATAGATCTGCGACAGCCGGCAGCCCTCGTAGTAGGTTTCCCGGTAGGCCGGCCGCGCCTGTATCCGTTTCAGCCATTCGTCGACGCGCGGATGCGTCTCCGACCACAGCAGCTCCAGCCCGATATCCTCCATCCGGTCGAGCAGCGGCGCCACGGCATAGTCGGCAAGCGTCAGCTGCTCGCCCATCAGCCACGGGCCGCCGAACCGGTCGAACATCCAGTCCATGCGGGCGGCCGTGCGGCGCATGTCGTTCAGCGCCTCGTCCAACTCCGGCCCGGCGAAGCCCTTGTTCTTGTCCATCTTCTTGTAGAAGCCCGATTTCATCGGCCGCGCCAGCGTCTTTTCCTCGAATTCCTCCTGGCTCATGGTCTGGAACTTGATCAAAAGCCCGCCGAACTGGAACGAGGGGAAGCGGCCGGCCGGCGTGGTGACGAGGTCGACATAGGTCATCCAGGCGCGCATCTGGGCCTTCAAATACGGATCGGCCGGCACGAGGGACGGCTCGGGAAAGACGTCGTCGAGATACTGCATGATGGCAGCGGATTCGAAGATCGGCCGGCCGTCATGGATCAGCGTCGGAACCACGCCGTTCGGATTGAGCTTGAGATACCAGTCCGACAGGTGGTCGTGGTCCTTGGAGACCAGGCGCCGGTCGACCCATTCCAGGCCTTTTTCCGCCAGGCAGAGCCGGACCTTCAGGCTGCAGGTCGACTGCGAGAAATTGTAGAGTTCGAGCATTGGATTTCCTTTCGCGCGAGCAGGCGACGAAGGTCCGTCAGCCGCCCAGTTTTTCCCTGAGCCAGGCGAACGAGGCCGGCGCCCATTCCTTGTAATATTTGAACGCGCAGTGGCCGGCGTCCGGATAGACCCGGGCCTCGCGGCCGGTGACCGGCCCGTGCTCGAGCATGAAATAGATATTGCCGATCGGGGCGAGGTGATCCTGCTTGCCGTTGATCATCAGCACCGGCTGGGTGATGTTTTCCAGGATTCCCTGTTCCGATAGCGCCCATCGGGAGAATTCCTCCTCTTCCTTCTCCACCGACCAGGGCGGGAAGGAGGGCGGGTCGCCGGGCTTGCCGTAGACGAACTCGGCCCGGGCGTTGCGCGCCTCGATGAAGGCGGCGAGTTCCGCCTCGCTCATCCGGTAGCCGAACGGGTGGCCGGCATTGGCGACGACGGCGCGGACGCTTCCGGGATAGGTGCCGGCGAGCTGCATCACCGAATAGCCGCCGCGGCTGATCCCGAACGCTCCGATCCGTGAGGCGTCCACCTCCGGCCGCGCCGCCAGGTACTCGATCGCCGCCTTCCATGCCTTGACCGAAGACGGATCCCAGGGGAACGGGTTTTCGCCGGTGCCGGGCCCGTCCATCACCACCGACGCCAGCCCGTTCTCCAGTGCGAATTCCGCGGCCCAGCCGCGGTCCTCCTTGAACACGTCCGCGCCGCACATGATCAGCACGCCGGGGACCGGTCCGTCGGCGCGCGGCGCGCGGAAATGGGCGCGAATCGACTGCCCCTCGCATGCGATCTCGACCACCTCCATCGGCGGGTCGAGGTGGTCGCAGGCCTTGCGGTAGGCGCGGGCGCATTCGGCGCTGATCTCCGCCTTGACCGGCGTGATCTCGCCGGGGAACCTGCCGATCGCGTAATAGGTCTTGGCCTGCAGGTAGGCCTTGCGCGCCGCCTCGTGATCGCCGACGTCCGTCAGCCTGTCGCCCTCGTCCTCGTGGCGGCGGCCGACTTCGCGCCAGACCGGCACCCATTTGTCCTCGGTAGTGGCCTCCAGTCGGGCCACCGTCGCCTTCAGCTCGTCGAGATCGTCGATCATCGAGAACCAGCGGCGGTAGAAGCCGCCGTGAGCCACCACGAACGGGTCTTCGTTCGGCATGAACTGCAGAAGATCGGGCGACTCGCTCATGGGCTCCTCCGGGCATCGTCAGGCTTGCGGGGTAAATCGGAAATGACCCTGGACCTCACGAAAAACAGCCTTGCATCTTGTAGCGCAATCGTTTGCATATATCGTGGAAAAATCAAGGCGTGTCACGCATTGTGTCTGGTTTCATTGCCGGAGACGGGAAGGTTGGAGGAAAAATGGCCAGCGAAATCGATCCGGAAAACGTCGTCATCACCGAGATTGCCGACGGGCGCCCGGTTGATCTGATGTATGTCGAGACCTGGGACGGGCTCTATGCCCCAATCGGCGTCTGCAAGCCGGACGGCAAGGGGCCGTTCCCGATGGTGCTGCTCGCCTCCGGCAATGGCGGCGAGGGCATGGGCTGGATCCGCGACGCCATGCGCAATCACGCCTATACGGTCGGGCGGCTGGTGGAGGCCGGTTATGCCTGCGCGTGGCTGCGCTACCGAACCGAGGTCGAACTCGGCTACAACAATGGCGGTCCTTTGGTGCGCGACCGGCGCCAGGGCCGGGAAATGTTCAACCGCTCGCCGCTCGAATACGAGGACGAGATCGCCGTCATCGAGCACGTCAAGCGGCTCGCCTTCGTCGACGGCGACCGGATCGGCCTGATCGGCCGCAGCCACGGCGGCGAGATGGCGCTCAAGATCGCCTCCGAATATCACGGCGTCGCGGCCGCCGTCCTCAACGAGCCGGCGGCGCACGAATTCCTGGCGCTGACGCCCGACGACACGGCCTTCGTCAACGAGGAGACGCAGTTGCGCAACATCGAGGACATGCAGATGGCCGAGGTGGAGAAGGTGCGCCAGCGTATCGACATGGACGTGGCGTCGGCCCGCATCGCAACCATCGACACGCCGATGCTGGTCATGGGCCGCGACGAGGACCATCTCCAGGGCATTTTCCGCACCACCTACGAGCTTCTGAAGGAGGCCGGCAAGGAGGTGGAATGGGTGTCCTACGAGCACCCGATGCACGGCTACGTCTTTCCCGAGCGCGGCAGTGACGGCGAATACGAACTGGACGAGGTACAGGTCGGCGCGATCGATTTCATGATCGGCTGGCTCGACGGATACCTGAAGCGCTGACCGGGCGGCAGCACGTAACCTGCTTGCGGATCAGGATTTTATCGATTTCCGGGCCGGCGCCGTCGATTGCCTCACCACGAGTTCGACGGGCATAAGGTCGTGCACCGGCTTCATCGGCTCGTTGCCGGCATCAATGTGTCCGAGCAGCAGCTGCGCGGCGCGTACGCCGACCTCGTACTGCTGGATCCGCACCGTCGTCAGCGGCGGCTCGATCCGGTCCGACAGGTACATGTCGTTGAAGCCGGTCACCGATATCTCCGCGGGGCAGTCGATCCCGTGCCGCTTCAGTGTCGACAGCGCGCCGATGGCGAGCAGGTCGTTGGAGGCGGCGACCGCCGTGAAATTGCGCGGGCCGGCCAGCAGTTCCTCCATGCAGCGCTCGCCTTCCAGTTCGCTGAACTTGTCGGCGAAGGCAATATTGCCCGGATCGGCCACCAGGCCGAGCGCGTTGCGGTAGTGCAGGAAGGCCTCGTGCCGCACCTTGCCGGTCGAAAGGCCCTGCGGCCCGGCGATCCAGGCAATGTCACTGTGGCCGAGCTCGATCAGGTGCGACAGCACCAGGTGCATTCCGTGCCGTTCGTCGTTGACGACGGAAGAGATGTGCGGGCTGTCGACCCGGCGGTTCACCGTCACCACGGCGATCCCGTCTTCGACCAGCGCATCGATGGCCTTGTCCTCGCGGGCGACGCTGGCCAGGATCATGCCGTCGATCTCGCGGCCGCGCAGCGTCGCGATCAATGCCGATTCTCGTTCGTCGGTGCCGTCCGTGTTGACCACGATGGCAATGTAATTGTGCCTGTCGAGCTCGTCCTCGATGCCGCGGATGATCGGCGGGAAGATCGGGTTGGTGATGTCGGGGATGATGACGCCGATCAGCCGCGACCGGTTGGTCCTCAGGCTGTAGGCGGCCGCGTTCGGCGCATAGTTCAATTCGCGGCTGACCTGGATGATCCGTTCTGCGACATCGGCCGTGATCATGTGCCGCGTCCGCGCGTCGAGCGCCCGCGAGACGGTGGAGACGTGGACGCCCACCGCCTTCGCGACATCCTTCAGCGTCGTTCGCTTGCGCTCATTCCGTGCCATTTTCGCCCAGCCCGCGAGCAGATTGCATTTTTACGGCCGACCGTAGCGGTTACGCCATAAGATGCGACTTGACAACGCCGTGTTTGTGGTCTGCAATCGTTTGCAGAATGTTGAATCGCCATGTCGCGAATATTGCCAGACCTTCCACCGTGTGCATAGCCGCAGCGAACGGCAATCGCCATCGCGGCGCGCAGGCGCGACGACAAAATACAGAGGAAAGCCAATGAGTTCCGCCCTTGAGCCCCGTATCCTGCAGCCAGGCGATGTCGATCCGAACTGGAACTGGGACCGCCACATCCCGGCGCCCGGCCACATGCAGGTCGATTTCGAGGGTCGGGTCGATTTCGACCGCTTGCGCAGATACCGCCTGTCGCGGGCGCGCCAGGCGCTGAAGAATTCCGACTGCGGCGCCCTCCTGCTCTTCGACGTCAACAATATCCGCTACGTTTCGGCGACCAAGATCGGCGAATGGGAGCGCGACAAGTTCTGCCGCTTCTGCCTTCTCGCCGGCGACAACGAGCCGATCGTCTGGGATTTCGGTTCCGCCGCGGTGCATCACAAGGTCTATTGCGACTGGCTGGAGGACGAGAACTGCCGCGCCGGCGTGCTCGGCATGCGCGGCACCATCCCGCCGTCCTTCGGCCTGATGAAGCACTATGCCGAGGAGATCATGGACCTGTTGCGCCAGGCCGGCGTTGCCGACATGCCGGTCGGCGTCGACGTTGCCGAGACCGCCATGTTCTTCGAATTGCAGAAGGCCGGCATGAGCCTGGTCGACGGCCAGCAGATCATGCTCGACGCCCGCGAGATCAAGAACATCGACGAGATCGTGCTCCTCAACCAGGCCGCCTCGATGGTCGACGGCACCTACCACATGATCTACGAGGAGCTGAAGCCGGGCGTGCGCGAATCCGACATCGTCGCCAAGGCGAACGCCATGCTCTACCAGATGGGCTCCGACGACGTGGAGGCGATCAATGCCATCTCCGGCGAGCGCTGCAACCCGCATCCGCACAATTTCACGGACCGCTATTTCCGGCCGGGCGACCAGGCCTTCTTCGACATCCTGCAGAGCTACCAGGGCTACCGCACCTGCTACTACCGCACGTTCAATGTCGGCCGCGCGACGCCGGTGCAGCACGACGCCTACGTCAAGTGCCGCGAATGGCTGGACAACGCGATCGAGCTGATCAAGCCGGGCGTCGGTACCGACCAGGTTGCCTCCGTCTGGCCGGAAGCGCCGGAATTCGGCTTCCCAAACGAACTGTCGGCCTTCGGCCTGCAGTTCGGCCACGGGCTGGGGCTGGCGCTGCACGAACGGCCGATCATCTCCCGCGTCTGCAGCCTGGAGAACCCGATGGAGATCAAGACCGGCATGGTCTTCGCGCTGGAGACCTATTGCCCGGCCGCCGACGGCTATTCGGCGGCGCGCATCGAGGAAGAGGTCGTTGTCACCGACAAGGGCTGCCAGGTGATCAGCCTGTTCCCGGCCGAGGACCTGCCGATCGCCAATCGCTATTGACGGAACCCGTTTGACTGAACCGGCGTTCCGCACCGCAAATTCAAGATCAGGAGCATTCCATGGCGGATAACAGACACACGCTCGGATGGATCGGGATGGGCCGGATGGGCTACCCGATGGCCGAGCGGCTCATCAAGGACGGCTGCGACGTGCACATCTGGAACCGCACGCGCGCAAAGGCCGAGCCGCTGGCGGAGAAGGGCGCGACGCTCGTCGACAGCCCGGTCGAACTCAATTCCGTCGACATCCTGTTCACCATGGTCTCCACCGGCAAGGACCTGGAGCAGGTCTATTTCGGCGACAACGGCGTCGCCTCGGGCGCCAACGGCACATTGCCGAAGATCTTCGTCGACTGTTCCACCATCGGCTTCGAGCAATCGGCGGACCTGCGCGGCCGGCTGAAGGAGCGCGGCTGCGATTTCATCGCCGCGCCGGTCTCCGGCAACGGCAAGTGCGTCAAGGCCGGCAAGCTGTCGGCCGTTGCCTCCGGCCCCGAGGCCGCCTTCGATACGATCCGGCCCTATCTGGAAACGATCGCGCCGGCCGGCGTCTCCTATGTCGGCGACGGCGAACTCGCCCGCATGTGCAAGGTGGCGCACAATGTCATGCTCGGCGTGGTCATCCAGAACCTCGCCGAGATCACGCTGCTCGCCGAAAAGGCCGGCGTGCCCCGCCATGCCTTCCTCGATTTCATGAACAATTCGGTCATGGGCTCGGTCTTTACCCGCTACAAGTCGAACGCGCTGGTGAACCTGGACTGGACGACCACCTTCACCCCGGCGCTGCTGCGCAAGGACCTCGATCTCGGCCTCGCCGCCGGCCGCGAGCACGGCGTGCCGATGCCGGTGACGGCGGCGACCCGCGAGGCCCTGCAGGCGCATTTCGGCGCGGCGACGATCCAGCCGGATCCGCAGGCCTACCTGGAAAAGGATTTCGCGGCGCTGCTCGAAACGCTGGCGCTGGCGGCTGGCATGAAGCTTGAGAGCGAGAACGTGCCGATGCCGACGGGCCTCGAAACGGAGGGCTGAGCGGAAGGTTTGCCATGGCGTTCTCGCCGGACAGTTTCTCTCTCGACGGTCGGAAGGCGCTCGTCACAGGCGGGGCTTCCGGCATAGGCGCCGCGATCGCCCGGGGCCTGGGGGCAAGCGGCGCCGATGTCTGCGTCACCTTCCACAGCCGCCCCGCCGATCAGACGCTGAATGCGGTCTCCGATGCCGGCCGGCAGGGCCACGCCGTGCAGTGCGACCTGGCGGCCCTCGACGAGGACGGTGCAGGCGCTCTCGCGCAAGCCGCCCGCGACGCGATAGGCGGCCTCGACATCCTGGTCAACAATGCCGGCATCATCCGCCGCACCGAGGCGCTCGACCATTCCCTAGACGACTGGCGCGCGGTCCTGTCGACCAATCTCGATAGCGTCTTCCTGCTGTCGCAGGCGGTCGCGCGCATCATGGCGAAGGCCGGCGGCGGCGCCAGTGTCTCCACCGCCTCGGTGCTGAGTTACCAAGGCGGTATACTGGTCCCGGGCTATGCCGCCTCAACGCATGCGCTGGTCGGGCTCACCCAGGCGCTCGCCAACGAATGGGCGGGGCAGGGGATCAACGTCAACGCCATCGCTCCGGGCTACACGGCGACGGAGAACACGAAAGCATTGCGCGAGGATCCGGAACGTTCCGCCGCGCTGCTCGCCCGCATCCCGGCCGGCCGCTTCGCCGAGCCCGACGAGATGGTCGGCGCCGTCGTCTTCCTCTGCTCGGAGGCGGCGTCCTACGTGCACGGGTCGGTGATCGTGATCGACGGCGGCTGGCTCGCGCGCTGAAGGCCTATCCCGCCGCCTGACGTTCCTCGCGCAGCCTGGCGAGGTGCGGATATTTCTCCGTGAGCAGCGAGCCGTGATAGTACGTCGGCCGGAACGCCTCGTGAGCGCGGATCGCCGCCAGCCAGCGGCCGACGGCCGGTCTGTCGGCCCAGGCCTCGTGCAGGTTGATGTCGTCCATGCGCACGATCACCGGCATCACCGCGATGTCGGCGAGCGTGATGTCGGCGCCCGTCAGGAACGGTCCGCCGCTCGCCGAAAGCCATTCGTCCATGCGCGCGACCGCCCGGTTCAGCCGGTCGAGCGCCGCGTTCATTTCCTTCTCGGGGAAGCCCGTCCGGCCCATGGTCAGCAGGAACTCCTTGCGCAACGGCTTGGATTCGGCAAGCGCCAGGAAATCCTCCTCGCTCATTTCCCGGAAATGGGGAAGGAAAGCGAGATTGTAGGAGGGGATGCGGATCGCCGGCGTAGGCACCTCGTCGATGTAGCGCATCATCGAACGCATCCGCGCCCGCGCAAGCGGCTCGTCCGGCGTGAAACAGACAGGCTCCGGCCGCACCTCGTCGAGAAATTCCATGATGACGGCGGAATCGATCACCGGCACGCCATTGTGGAGAAGCGCCGGCACGACGCCGTTCGGGTTGATCGCCAGGTAATCCGGCTTCAGCTGGTCGCCGGAGAACAGGTCGAGCTTGTGCTCCTCGAAGGCGAGACCCTTGGCGTTGAGCACGAAACGGGCCCGCTGGCTGCAGGTCGATTGCGGCGCGTTGTAGAGGACGAATTCGCTCATGCCTCGATCCAGATTTTCAATCCCAGTCCAGGAAGCGTGGCAGCTTGCCCCGGTTGGCCAGCGTGCCGACCAGCCCGTTGGGGAAGAACAGCAGCGCCAGCAGCATGATCATGCAGGTGCCGAGGATGTTGATCTCACCGGACCCGAGCGTCGCCACGAAGAACTCGTTGAACAGCACGATCAGCGCCGCGCCGATTGTTGGGCCTTTCCTTTTCACGCAAACGATTGCATAAAAGCATGTATGGGAATGTCGGCGCTGTCAACATGGATCGGAACGGGGCAGCGGAAAATCGCCTCATGAGGCGGAAAACGAAGACTTTCCAATTGCTTGGAGGAATGCGGCATGGCGGAGAACAGACTGATCGAGGTGGCCGGGCACTGGCTTCCGCGCATGGAGGTTGCTGGAATCCCGTCAGCCACGGCAAAGGCCGTCATGGAGACGGCGGGTACCTGGCCGAACTGGTGCCGGGCCTGGTCGGAGGAGGGCGAGCGGCATCGCGCGATCGGTGATGCGGCGCTGGCCGAGGGCCACGGACTGACCGCCGGCGAGGCGTTCGCCCGGGCTGCTTTGTTCAACCATTTCGCCCAGTTCATGTTCTTCGACGATCTGGACCAGAAGGCCGCAGCCTCCGCGCTCAAGGTCTCGCTCTACCGCCAGGCCGCGCCGCTGCTCGACCCGCCGGCCGAAGCGCTGGAGGTGCCGTTCGAGGGCATGGCGCTGCGCGGCTATCTGCGCATTCCGGCGAACGGCAGGGGCGATGCCATCATCCTGATCCCGGGCTCCGATTCCACCAAGGAAGAGTTTCCGGCGCTGGAGGCGCATTTCCTGCGCCGCGGCGTCGCCACCTTCTCGCTCGACGGGCCGGGTCAGGGCGAGGGCCGCTCCGTTGGCCCGCTGCGGCCGGATATCGGCCCGGCGCTGGCCGCCGCGGCGGACGTTCTCAGGGCCCGTGACGACCTGTCCGGCCGTCTGGCGCTGGTCGGCATGGCGTTCGGCGGCCATCTGGCGCTCCGCGCCGGCCATGCCATGTCGGACCTGTCGGCCATTGCCTCCCTGAACGGTTTCCACGATCTCGGCGCCATGTGGGAGTCTTTCCCGCCGGTCTATCGCGACAATATGCGGTTCGCCCTCGGCGCGGAAAACGCCGGGGAGGCGGAGCAGATGGCGGCCGAATTCACGCTCGCCGGCGCCCCGCCGCCCGGCTGTCCTGTCAACATTATGCACGGCGGCCTCGACCGGATCTTCCCGCCGGTGGAGG
>DATHRP010000294.1:0-3913 GCA_035465195.1 Afifellaceae bacterium
ATGGTCACCGAGATGAAACTCGTGCCGCACAGCCATTTCGGCATGCCGGGCAGCATCCAGAAACACACGCTGGTCTATACCGTCGTGGCGGCGATGGTCCTGACCGTCTTCTTCGATCTCAGCCGCATCGCGTCGCTCGGCGCAATCTTCTACATCGTCATGGACATTGCCGTGCACTGGGGCGTTCTGCGTCACCTGAAAGAAGAAATCTCGGCGAATGCCGCCGTACTGGTGACCGCTATAGTTCTGGACGTCGTGGTGCTTGTGGCGCTGCTGATCATCAAGGCCTCCACCGATATCCTGGTGATCTACGCTTCATTGGCAGGCATGCTGATCATATTCATCGGCGAAAGACTGTTCCTTCGCGCGCAATAGCAGACCGAGAGCAGAGTTCTTTCCCAGCGTGCTTGATAGCATGACCGAGATCAATGACAGCCGAGCCTTTCGAGCGTCTATTGTCGCCTCCTGCTCCAAGCTTGGAGACTTGTCATGAAACTGAATCTCGGAGCTTTCGCGCTGGCATTCGGAATATGGTGGGGCGGCGGCGTTTTCCTGATGACCTGGTGGCTTATGTGGACGGGTGAAGTATCCGGCACGCCAATGATGATGGATCTGATCTATCCCGGATACAGCATTTCCACTATCGGCAGCCTGATCGGACTGGCATACGGATTCGTATGCGGAACGATCTCTGGCGGAATTCTGGCCTGGCTCTACAATCTTTTTGCCGAACAGTTTTCGACCAGTCCGCAGCGGGCGAGCAACCGCCCGGCCTGACCAAACACGGCGGCGTCCGCGCTTCGCCGAAGAGTTGCCGGGCCGGCGTCTGACCGGTCCGGTACAAGTCAATCGCGGAGCGCGTGATCGACGTGGCCCCGCAACGAGGAGTTATTCGGCCATGAAGCAGCCATTTGTCCGGATTTCGGGAATGCTCACCGCCATCGCGGTATCCGCGGCGGTCGATACCGCGCTCGCCCAGGCCACCACGCCTCAGCGCCAGGACTACGGCTACTATCATGGGCACGGCATGTTTTCGGGCGATCACATGGGAGGTTTCGGCTTGTTGCTCGGACCGCTGTTTATGATCATCGTGGTGATCGCGATCGCCGCGGCCGTCGTTTTCCTCATGCGGGCGTTCGGCGCTGCAGGCCCGTCCAACCAGTCGGCCGGGTCGGGACAATCGGGAAATCGCGCACTGGATATCCTGAAGGAACGGTTCGCCAGGGGCGAGATCGACGCCGAAGAGTTCAACGACCGCAAGCGCCAATTATCGGACTAACGTCACTCAATAGCGAACCGGCGGTTGCACCGCGCTGTGTGGCTTGATCTCGATATGGAAATCCTGTTCCAGGGCGGCGATCACCGCCCCGACAACGGTGTCGATCGCCGGATCCTTGCGCGAGGTGAGCCGCTCGGCGAGGTCGCGCCGGACCTGGGACGGCAGCATCGCAAGGGTGATGGAGAGACGGATCCTCAGCTCTTCCCTGGTGCAGCTGTTCATGAGAACAAAATGAGAACAACATTCCTGCCCAGTCAAGCATCGCAGAGTTGTAGTCTGTCGTGCGGATACGAGCGAAGATAGGACGAACCCTGCCCCGTTCTGCCCAGTGCCATGCCGTTTTCCGGCCTGCCGGTTTTATGCCAGAATGGCAGCGATGACCGGATCGCGGCTTCTACTCTACGACTTCCCTGGTTCCATCTGCTCGCAGATGGCCCGGCTCGCGCTGGCGGAAAAGGGCGCCAGCTACGACCGGCAGATCGTCGACATCATGGACAAGGCGGAACAGTTCGAGCCCTGGTACACGGCGCTCAATCCGCGTGCCGTGGTTCCAACGCTTAAAATCGGCGAGGAAATCGTCACCGACACCATCAACATCGTGAAGCGCGTCGATTCCGATTGCGACGGGCCGTCTTTGACGCCGGCGGACGACGCCGGCGCCGAGGCGATGGACAGGATGATGCGCGATATCATGGGGCTGCACTACGGCGTGCTGCTCTATTCCCGTCGCTTGGAGCCTGACGGCACTGCGCCACTGGTCGCCACCCGCGGCCGGTTCCTGCGGGCGATGCTCGACATGCATCCGGAGCGCGCGGAACTATTGGAACGGCGAATCGCCGGAAACGAGCGGCTGCTCACGATCCTCGCCGATCCGGCCGAGACGCAGAGGCACATGGACGAGGCACGGGCGCTGGTCGGCCGGATGAACGCCGCCCTGTCGGAGCACGAATTCGTCAGCACCGACCGTTACACGCTGGCCGACACCTTTGCGACCGCCGCGCTCGCGCGGTTCCGCCTGCACGGCTTCGACACCTGGTGGGCGGGCGGCGAAAATGCTCATGTCGCCGACTACTACCGGCGCGTGAAGGCACGGCCGAGCTGGCAGGCGGCCGGGGTCGTCGACGAGGGCAACGAGCGGGATCTCTAGACCGGTGACCAGGAAACTGCTGATCGTTGCCCACGCGCCCTCGCCCAACACCGTCCGCCTGCGGGATGCCACGGCCGAAGGCGCACGTTCGGCCGCGGCCGACATAGACATCGACGTGCGCAGCCCGTTCGAGATCGAGCCGGACCATGTGATGGCCGCAGACGCGATCATCCTCGGGACGACGGAGAACCTGGGCTACATGAGCGGCGCGCTGAAGGACTTCTTCGACCGCTGCTATTATCCCTGCCTGGAGAAGACCCAGGGCAGGCCCTACGCGCTTTATATCCGGGCCGGTCATGACGGCACCGGCACCCGCCGCGGCGTCGAGACGATCGTCACCGGTCTGCGCTGGCGCGCGGTGCAGGAGCCGCTCGTCTGCCGCGGCGACTGGCAGGAGGCATTCGTCGGCGAATGCCGTGACCTCGGCGCCGCGATGGCGTCCGGTCTGGACGCCGGAATATTCTGATACGCACCTGCGGACGACGGTAGGCGGATGCCGCTGCGGCATATCGCGCCATCTGTCCCATCCACAAAGCGGCTTACCGGGGCTTGATCAAGGACAGCCATCCACTAAAAGGAATATCATGCGCCCGGTCCTGCTTGCCCTCACCCTGTTCGCCTACTGGCTGCTTCTGTCGGGTCATTATACACCCTGGCTTATCGGCGCCGGCGCGGTATGCGCAACGGCGATCGTCGGTATTGGGCTTCGCATGGGCTTCGTCGACAGCGAGGGTTTTCCGATTGGCCTGATGCCGCGGGCTGTCACATACTGGCCCTGGCTCGCCTGGGAGATCGTCAAGTCGGCGCTCGGCGTCGCCAGGCTGATTGTCGACCCGCGCCTGCCGATCTCGCCGAAACTGATCCGCGTCGACGCCACACAGAAGACCGCGGTCGGCCTAACCACGTTCGCCAATTCCATCACCCTGACGCCGGGAACGATCTCGGTGGAGGTGTCGGAGCGCGATAATATGATCTGGGTCCACGCGATCAGCGCCGATACGGCGGCCGGACTGGAAGACGGCGTCATGGACCGCCGCGTCACCCGATTCGAAGGCAACGCCGCCTGATGTTCGAAGGGGCGACACTTGCGGTGCTGGCCGCGCTGGCACTGGCGGTCTGGCGGGCGCTTGCCGGCCCGACCGTGTTCGACCGACTGCTCGCCGCCAATGCCATCGGCACTGGCACAATCCTGTTGCTTGCGCTGTTCGGCTTCCTGACCGGGCGGCCGGAATTCCTCGACATCGGTATTCTCTATGCGCTGCTCAACATGATCGGCACGCTGGCGGTGCTGAAATTCTTCCGCTACGGCGGACTGGGCTATCGCGGCGAGGACGAGGAGCCCGGCGCCTGATGGAAACGCTCGTGTCGATCGCAAGCTGGGCGGCGCTGATCGCCGGCGGCATCTTCTACCTGATCGGCGCGATCGGCCTCAACCGCATGCCCGATTTCTTCGCCCGCATGCATGCCGTCTCGGTCAGCGAGACGCT
>DATHRP010000295.1:0-9474 GCA_035465195.1 Afifellaceae bacterium
GGGCTCGCCCTGGTCCGGAGCCTGTCATGAGCGGTGTCGAAAGCATCACGGTGGACCGGGACGAGGCGGGGATGCGCCTCGACCGCTGGTTCAAGCTGCACTATCCGGGCCTCGGCTTCGGCCATCTTCAGAAGCTGCTGCGTTCCGGCCAGATCCGGGTCGACGGCGGCCGCGCCAAGACCTCGACGCGGCTCGCGGCCGGCCAGGCGGTGCGCGTACCGCCGGTCCAGGTCGGCGACAAGTCCCAGCCCGCGCCGCAGACGCCTGGGACGATGCGCGACCGGCATGACGAGGATGTGCTGCTTGAGAACATGCTTTTCCAGGACGACCAGGTCATGGTGCTGAACAAGCCGGCCGGCCTAGCGGTGCAGGGCGGCTCCGGCGTCAACCGCCACGTCGACGGCATGCTGGAGGCCTTCCGCGACCGCAAGGGCCAGAAGCCGCGCCTCGTCCATCGTCTCGACCGTGAGACGGCCGGCGTGCTGGTGATCGCCCGCACGCGCAGTGCGGCCGCCTTCCTCGGCAAGGCGTTCAAGGACCGCAAGACCCGCAAGACCTACTGGGCCCTGGTCAAGGGCGTGCCGAAGAAGCGGTTGGGCCGTATCTCCACCTATCTCATGCGCGACGAGACCGGCGAGCGGATGCGCGTGGCGAAACATGGCGAGCCGGACGCCGACCATGCCGTCTCGACCTACACGGTGGTCGACCAGGCCGGCAGCAGGCTGTCATGGCTGATGATGCGGCCGGTCACCGGCCGGACCCATCAGCTGAGACTGCATGCCGCCCACCTCGGCCACCCGATCATCGGTGATCCGAAATATTTCGATGTCGAGAACTGGGACCTGCCCGGCGGCATCCAGAACCGGCTGCACCTCCTGGCGCGGCGGATCGAGATCCCGCATCCGAGCGGCGGCATGATCGACGTCACCGCGCCGCTGCCGCCGCACATGCAACAGACCTGGGCGGTGCTGGGCTTCGACGAGAAGGCGGGGGATGAGGCGGGGGAGGAGCGATGATCCTCGTTCTCTTCGATTGCGACGGCACGCTCGTCGACAGCCAGCACATCATCGCCGACGCGATGGACCGGACCTTCGTGCATCACGGCTTCGAACCGCCGGGCGTGGAACGGACGCGGACAGTCGTGGGCCTGTCGCTGCCGATCGCCATTGCCGGCCTGCTGGACGAGACCGACCGTCACAGCGCGCCGGAGATGGCGGAGACTTACAAGGGGCAGTTCATGGCGCTGCGGTCCTCTCCGAACCTGCGCGAGCCGTTGTTTCCAGGCGCCATGGAGGTGCTCGACCGGCTGCAAAGACGCGACGAAGTCGTGATCGGCATGGTCACCGGCAAGTCGCGGCGCGGCGTGCGAGCGGTCGTCGAGCACCATGGGCTCGACGGCGTCTTCCATGTCGTCCGGACGGCCGACGATTGTCCCTCCAAGCCGCATCCGGCCATGGTGCTGGAAGCCTGCGGCGAGACCGGCATCGAACCGGAGCGCGCGATCGTGGTCGGCGACACCCGGTTCGACATGGACATGGCGCGCGCCGCCGGTGCTTCGCCCGTCGGCGTTTCCTGGGGCTATCACCCCGTCGATGCGCTTCGCGAAAGTGGCGCTGTCGCGGTCCTCCGGCAATTCGACGATCTCGACGGGATCGTCGAAGGCGCTCTTGATGAAATAGCGCGGGCGGAGATCACATGACGGGGTCAAGGGACACGTCGGATCCGGTTTCGAAGGCTCGGAAACTCTCGGCGCCTGTGCTGCTAAAGCGGTTTTACAAACATGCAGAAGCCATTGAAGAAGAAAGTAGTTTTTCCCTTTGCCTTGACGGCAAGCGGGCCAATACACCGGCACGGAATCCGATTTCCGTGACCGGTCGCAGCCTGGCAGAAGCGCTGGCAGCGGAGTGGAACGCGCAGGGCGAGAATATCGATCCTGCCGCGATGCCGGTCACCCGGCTGGTCAACAGCGCCATCGACGGCGTGGCGCCGCGGATGGCGGAGGTGCGGGCCGATATCCTGGCCTATGCGGGTACAGATGCGCTGTGTTACCGCGCCGACGAGCCGGAAGGGCTGGTGGCGGAACAGAACCGTCATTGGGATCCGGTGATCGATCATGTGCAACGCGCGCTCGGTGTGCGGTTCACCCTGGCCGGGGGCGTGGTTCATGTCGAGCAACCGGCGGAAACGCTGGACGCGGTCAGGACCTTTCTCGATCGTGTTGATGATCCGTTCCGGCTCGCGGGTCTTCATGTGGTGACGACGATCACCGGCTCGGCCCTGCTCGCGCTGGCGCACTGCGGCGGCGTATTCTACAGCGAAGACCTGTGGGTCGCAGCCCATGTCGACGAGGACTGGAACATCCGCCAGTGGGGCGAGGATGCCGAGGCCGCGGCCCGGCGGGACAAGCGGCACCGGGATTTCCGGGCTGCGGCACTGGCCGTCACCGGCGCCTGAACCGGTCAGCCCCGTCTTATCCGACTATAGAGGCGCTTGCCTCCGGATGAATGCGTGATATTCCCTTCTTCAACGACAGGGAGGGGGAGCCCCATGCGCGACGTGCTCGACGAACTGGAGGCCCGGCGCGAGGCCGCCCGCAAGGGCGGTGGCGAGAAGCGGGTCGAGGCCCAACATGCGCGGGGCAAGCTGACCGCCCGGGAACGGCTCGACGTGTTGCTGGACGAGGGCAGCTTCGAGGAGTTCGACATGTTCGTCGAACATCGCTGCACCGACTTCGGCATGGACCGGTCCCGCATCTCCGGCGATGGCGTGGTGACGGGCTGGGGCACGATCAACGGTCGCCCGGTCTATGTCTTCGCCAAGGATTTCACCGTGTTCGGCGGCTCGCTCTCGGAAGCGCACGCGGAGAAGATCCAGAAGGTCCAGGACATGGCGCTCAGGAACCGAACGCCGATCATCGGCCTGTTTGATGCCGGCGGCGCGCGCATCCAGGAAGGCGTCGCCGCGCTCGGAGGCTATGCCGAGATTTTCCAGCGGAACGTGCTGGCGTCGGGCGTCATTCCGCAGATTTCCGTGATCATGGGCCCTTGCGCAGGCGGCGACGTCTATTCGCCGGCGATGACCGATTTCATCTTCATGGTGCGCGACACGTCCTACATGTTCGTGACGGGCCCGGACGTTGTGAAGACGGTCACCAACGAGACCGTCACGGCGGAGGAACTGGGCGGAGCTTCGGTGCACAGCACGCGCTCCTCGGTGGCCGACGGGGCATTCGACAACGATGTCGAGGCGCTTCTGGAAATGCGCCGGCTGTTCGACTTCCTGCCGCTTTCCAACAAGTCCGACCTGCCGCAGATCGAAAGCCCCGACGCGGCCGACAGGGGGGAGCAGTCGCTCGATACGCTGGTGCCGGACAATGCGAATGTCCCTTACGATATCAAGGAACTGATCCTGAAGACGGTCGACGAGGGGCATTTCTTCGAGATCCAGGCGGCGCACGCCCCCAACATCGTCACCGGGTTCGGGCGCATGGAGGGGCGCACGGTCGGGCTCGTCGCCAACCAGCCGATGGTGCTCGCCGGCGTGCTCGACGCCAACGCCAGCCGCAAGGCGGCCCGTTTCGTGAGGTTCTGCGACTGCTTCAACATTCCGATCGTCACCTTCGTCGACGTTCCGGGATTCCTGCCGGGAACCGCGCAGGAATATGGCGGCCTCATCAAGCATGGGGCGAAGCTGCTGTTCGCCTATGCCGAGGCCACCGTGCCTAAGGTGACAGTGATTACCCGCAAGGCTTTCGGCGGCGCTTACGACGTGATGGCGTCCAAGCACCTGCGCGGCGACATCAACTATGCCTGGCCGACGGCGCAGATCGCGGTCATGGGCGCCAAGGGCGCCGTCGAGATCATCTACCGCAAGGACCTCGCCGATCCGGACAGGATCGCCGAACACACCAAGGCCTACGAGGACAGGTTCCTGTCGCCGTTCGTGGCGGCGGAGCGCGGCTATGTCGACGACGTCATCATGCCCCATTCGACCCGTCGCCGCGTGGCGCGGGCGCTCAGGCTGCTGCGCACCAAGGATCTCGCCAATCCCTGGAAGAAGCACGACAACATTCCGCTCTGAAGGCGTTCGATCGCCGCCCGGACCGCCGGTCCCGTTAAGCCCGGCATAAAGGCGCCGGTAAACATTCGCCGCCCGTTTTCACGGTTCGCTAACCCTTACCGACTATCGTGCCCGGCAATCGATCTGGGGCTGATCAATGTTGGTGAGCGATATCATGGCGCACGTTTCAGCGACGAAACATCTGACGGGCGAGCACGCACTCAATATGCGGCGCGCGGTCTACAAGGACGGCAAGATTGACGCGGCGGAACTGGATTCGCTTTTCGCTCTCGACGAGGCGGCCAAGCGCCGCGATCCGGAATGGGTCAATCTCTTTACCGAGGCCGTCGTCGACTACCTGGTCCACCAGGAGGAGCCGCGCGGTTATGTCGACGAGGCCAACGCGAAATGGCTTGTCGACCGGATCGGCCGTGACGGCGTGGTCAAGACGGATTCGGAGCTCGAAGTCCTCGTGAAGGTCCTCGAGGCGGCAAAGTCGAGTCCGCAATCACTGGCCTCGTTCGCCCTCCAGCAGGTCAGGCATGCCGTCATCGACGGCGCCGGTCCGGTGGCCGCGCATCGCAAGCTGATGGTCGAGGATCGCGAGGACGGCCCGATGACGATGGGCCTCGATCCCAAGTCGCTGGGCGGCGAACTGACGCCGGGCCGTGTCGGCGCGGCGGAAGTCAAGCTTTTGCGGCGCATCCTCTATGCCTTCGGCGGTGACGGCGGCGTCGCGGTCTCCCGCGCAGAAGCCGAAGTGCTGTTCGATATCAACGATGCAACCCAGGACGCCGACAACGATCCGGCGTGGACGGATCTTTTCTCCAAGGCGCTCGCCAATACGGTTATGGCCGCTTCGGGCTATGTCGTTCCGAGCCGTGACGTGGCGCTGCGTCAGGAAGAGTGGCTGAACAGCGAGACCGGCGGTGTTGGGGATTTCTTCGGCCGCATGCTCTCCGGCGGTCTGCGCGGCATACTGGACGCCTACAAGGATCCTGGCGAGGATGCCTGGAAGGACCGCAATGCGGCGTTCGAGGCCTCGGTTCGCAGCAACGAGGTCGTCGACGAGGACGAAGCCGAGTGGCTTGCCCAGCGTATCCGGCGCGACGGGACGGTGAGCGAGGCGGAAATCGCGCTGCTCAAGTTCATCGCCGAGGAATCTCCGAACATCCATCCTTCCCTCAAGCCGCTCATCGAGCAGGCTGCCTGACACCCGTTTCACAATTCAGGTACTGCGTACGGAAAAGGCCGTGGCGGGAAACCGTCGCGGCCTTTTGCGTCGTTGCGGAACGGGCGATTGCCGCCGATAGTGCGCCGTCCGATCGCGTGGCTTCACCCGGGATTTGCAGGCTATGGTTCCATGACCGGTTCACCGGAGAGGCTGCACGGCTATCTGCTTGCGGGCGGTGGCGCGGCGCTGTTTTCCACGAAAGCGATTATCATCAAGATCGCGTACGGCGAAGCGAACGCCGAAGTGGATGCGATCTTGCTTCTCGGGCTCAGAATGGCGTTCGCGCTGCCGGTCTATCTGGCGATCGGGTTCTGGCTGATGCGGCGGCGGGGGGCGGATATCCGCGGCCGGCTGACGGGAAGGTTGGTTTTGTCGTCGGTTCTGGTCGGACTGCTCGGCTATTATTTCGCCTCCTACATGGACTTCATCGGGCTGACCTACGTCACCGCGCAGCTGGAGCGCCTGGTTCTCTTCACCTATCCGGTGTTCGTCATGGTACTGGGGGCGCTGTTCTTCGGCGCCAGGCTGACTGGCTGGGGCCTGGTCTCGCTGCTGATTGCCTATTCCGGGATCGGCGTCGTCTTCTTCAGGGGCGAAATGGCGCAGGGCGAGGGGGTGGCAGTGGGTGTCGCGTTCGTGCTGATGGCGGCGTTCGCCTTCGCGCTCTACCAGCTTCTTGCGCGATCCATCATGGACCGGACCGGGAGCGTATTGTTCACGTGCCTCGGCATGACGGCTGCGGCGATGGCAGCGCTCCTGCACCTGGCCATCGATTCCGGTCTGTCCGGGAGCGGGTTCCTGTACGGGGAGGTGCCGGCGCGGATCGTCTGGCTTGCCGCCGTGCTCGGGATCGCGGTGACCGTGCTTCCGTCGTTCATGATCAATGCGGGTCTTGAGCGCATCGGCGCCCAGGCGTCATCGATGATCCATACGCTGAGCCCGCTGGTGACGATCGTCCTCGCCGTTCTCATCCTCGGCGAGCCGTTCACGGCGGTCGATGCCGCCGGGTCGGTTCTGGTGATCGCCGGCGTCTGGCTCTACACGTGGAAGGACAGCCGCAGGGCCGTCAGTCCAGTGTCCGGCTCAGCCGTTTTGCATGCCAGGACAGGTGATCGTCCATAAAGGTCGAAATGAAATAGTAGGAGTGGTCGTAGCCTGGCTGCATGCGCAGGATCAGCGGGATACCGGCACGGCCGCAAGCCGCCTCGAGCCGATGCGGCTGGAGCTGCTCCTCCAGGAAATCGTCGCCATCGCCCTGGTCGACCAGCAACTCGGGGAAGCGGGCGCCGTCCTCGATCAGCGCGCAGGCATCATATTTGCGCCAGTCGGCTTCGTCGTCGCCGATATAGGCCGGGAAAGCCTTCCTGCCCCAGGGCACCTGGCTCGGCGCGACGATCGGCGCGAACGCCGAACAGGACCTGTACTGATCCGGAGTCTTGAGCGCCAGCGTCAACGCTCCGTGGCCGCCCATGGAATGGCCGAAAATGCCCTGGGCGTCTTCCTTTACCGGGAAGTGCTGGCCGACGAGCCTGAACAGTTCGTCGCGGATATAGCTCTCCATGCGGAAGTGCTTCGACCAAGGCTCCCGGGTTGCATCGAGATAGAAACCGGCGCCCTGGCCGAGGTCGTAGGCCTCGTCGTCGGCGACGCCGTCGCCGCGCGGCGAGGTATCGGGGCAGATGACGATCAGGCCGAGTTCCGCGGCCTTGCGGCGATACTCGCCCTTTTCCATGACGTTAGCATGAGTGCAGGTCAACCCCGACAGGTACCAGACGGCCGGGCAGGGGCCGTTGTCGGCCTGAGGCGGCAGGAAGACAGCGAATGTCATCTCCGTGCCCGTCGCCTTCGAGGCGTGTTTGTAGACACCCTGGACACCGCCATGGGCAGCGTTCCTGGAGACGATTTCGAGTGCTGTCATGGGTCGCGGCTCTCCTCCTTATTCTCCTTCAGGTTTATCAATATCCTCGCAGAAGGCCAGTCCGTTTTGAGGCGCGCGCGAAACCAAGTACCGGGTTCGACCTTCTGGGTGCTTGCCGGGTCGCCTATCGCCGCATAAAGCTGGTGGCGGAGGACGACGCCCGCCATGTTCAAGAAGATACTGATCGCCAATCGCGGCGAAATTGCCTGCCGGGTCATCAAGACGGCGCGCCGGATGGGGATCGCCACCGTCGCCGTCCATTCCGACGCCGACCGCAACGCGCTTCATGTGGAAATGGCCGACGAAGCCGTGGCTATCGGCGGTGCGCCGGCGGCGGAGAGCTATCTCGTCATCGAGCGGATCGTCGAGGCCTGCCGCGAGACGGGCGCGGAAGCGGTCCATCCGGGCTACGGCTTCCTGTCCGAGAACCCGGCGTTTCCCAAAGCGCTTTCCGATGTCGGCGTGGTCTTCATCGGCCCGCCGCCCAAGGCCATCGAGGCGATGGGCGACAAGATCACCTCCAAGGCCTTCGCCGACAAGGCCGGCGTCAGCACCGTTCCCGGTCATATGGGCATCATCAAGGACGCAGACGAGGCGGTGAAGATCGCCGGCGACATCGGCTATCCGGTGATGATCAAGGCGTCTGCAGGCGGCGGCGGCAAGGGCATGCGGATCGCCTGGAACGAGCGGGAAGCGCGCGAGGGATTCCAGCTTGCCGGCTCGGAGGCGCGGTCCTCGTTCGGCGACGATCGGATCTTCATCGAGAAGTTCATCGAGGACCCGCGCCATATCGAGATCCAGGTTCTCGCCGACGGTCACGATAACGCCATCCACCTGTTCGAGCGCGAATGCTCGATCCAGCGCCGCAACCAGAAGGTCGTCGAGGAAGCGCCGTCTTCGTTCCTCGACGCTGAAACCCGGGCGGCGATGGGTGCCCAGGCGGTGGCACTGGCCAAAGCCGTCGGTTACCGCAGTGCCGGAACGGTCGAGTTCATCGTCGACAAGGCGCGCAATTTCTATTTCCTGGAAATGAACACGCGACTCCAGGTCGAGCATCCGGTGACCGAACTCATTACCGGCGTCGACCTTGTGGAACAGATGATCCGGGTCGCGGCCGGCGAACCGCTCTCGATCGGCCAGGATGATCTCGCCATTTCCGGCTGGGCGGTCGAAAGCCGCATCTACGCGGAGGATCCTTTCCGCAATTTCTTGCCATCAATCGGGCGGCTGACGCGCTATCGGCCGCCGGACGAAGGCGATCTGGCCGGGCAACCGGGCGCCGTCGTGCGCAATGATACCGGGGTTTTCGAGGGCGCCGAGATTTCCCGGTTCTACGACCCGATGGTCGCCAAGCTGTGCACCCACGCGCCGACGCGGGGCGAGGCCATTCGTGCCATGTCTGAAGCGCTCGATGCCTTCGTGATCGACGGTATCCGGCACAACATTCCCTTCCTTTCAGCCCTGATGGCACATCCGCGCTGGCAGGCGGGCGAACTGACGACCGGGTTCATAGCCGAGGAATATCCGGACGGTTTCGCGGGCGCTGACGCCGGCGACGAAGATATCGAGGTTCTGGCGCTGGTTGCCGCGGCAATCGAACTCGTGGAGCGGGGTCGCCTCGATCGCCTGAGCGGCCGCCTGAAGCCGCACAGCGGGATAGTCCGCGAAAACTGGGTCATCGCGCTCGATGCGAGGAAAGTACCACTCCGGTTCGCCGGCGGGATGGTCGGCTCGCCGTTCGACGCGGCGTTATCGGTCACCGACCGTGGCACCAGGCAGGTCCGGTCCGCCTGGAAGCCCGGCGAGCCGGTCTGGCAGGGTACCATCGACGGCAATCCGGTGGCCGCACAGCTCTCGCGTGACGGACACCGCCTGAGTGTCGGCCGCCGTGGCGTTTCCGTTGCCGTTAGGCTTCTGACGCCCCGTGCCGCCGAGATCGACGCCCTGATGCCCTTAAAGGCGCCGCCCGACACCTCGAAGCTGCTGCTTTGCCCGATGCCCGGCATGGTCGTTTCCATTGCGGTTTCGGAGGGCCAGACAGTGGAACCCGGCGAAGCCCTGGCGACCGTCGAGGCGATGAAAATGGAGAACGTGCTGCGCGCCGAACGGGAATGCGTCGTGGCTGCCATTAACGTTGAAGCCGGAGACAACCTTGCGGTCGACGACGTGATTATGGAATTTCAGTAGGAAATCATTATATTATTCCAGGCCGTGCGGCGGACGAACTGACCTTTGCAATTCGAAATGTGAGGGTGTGGTGATG
>DATHRP010000296.1:0-2445 GCA_035465195.1 Afifellaceae bacterium
CGACGCAAACTCATAGACCTTCTCGCCCTCCGCGGCGAAATGATCCAACGCGCTGAACATCTCGCCGATATGGCCCCGGTGCTGAGCCGCGGCCTCACCTGCTTTGCCCTGGAAATCGATCAGTTCGGTCTTGATGTCTGCCAGTATCGCCCGGAACTGGGCGCGCTGGCGCTCCTGTTCCCAAAGGTTCAACTCAAGCGGCGCCCGCGAGACGAGCGCGTCGAGCTGTTCGAACCGCGTCTGGAACCGACCGACCAGGACGACCTGGCGGAAGCCTTCCTCGTAGAGTTGTTTTCCGTCATCAACGATCCGGGTCGTGCCGAGCACCGCGATCAGGCTCATGACGACAAGGGCCACAAGGGCGAAGCCTATTCCACCGATCAGCTTCTGCTTCAGCGTCAGGCCAAATCCGCGCAACGAGGTCAACATGGCTGCTCAAAGCCCCGCGGCCATCTTCGAAGCCGTCTCGATCAGCCTGCGCGCCGCTTCGGTCGGTGTGCCTGTCGTGACGAGATTGAGCGGCTGCTCGATCGTCACGCCCGATACCGTGACCACCTGATCGCTGGCAATCGATCCGTCGGAAATGCCGATTCCGTTCGGCAGCTGACTGACGATCTGCACGATCTGCGGAAGCGCTCCGATCCGGCGGGCGGACGGGGTAATGTCTTCGCCGTTGAGGAACGTCATCTCGACAACGGACCTGGCACCGTCACCCGGTTTCGTCACAAAGACGACGATCGGCTGGTCGAGGCCGCCGAGCGCTTTCCAGTTCGTGCTCCGGCCCGTCAGTACATCACGCATCTGGTCTTCGGTCATCGAACGAATTGGATTGCTCGGATGCACGATGAATGTCGTCGTCGTTGCACCAACCGGATACTCCGTCAACTGGGCGTCGCGGAGTGCGCCGGGCATCTCACGTTCCAGCGACTGACGTATGTCACTTACCGGACCGGAAACCATCGCAACCTCCGCATCGCCGTTGACCAGATCGATGAGGCCGGTTGCCGATCCGTTCGCGACGACGTGGATCTGCTTGCCGGCAGCCGATTCCAGGTGTTGCTGGTGCGGGAATACGAAGAGCTTGGCCAATGTGGCGGAGCCATGAATCATCATCATGTCGTCGCCATGCCCATTGAAGTGGCCGTGCGCTTCATGTCCGGCCGCTTCCTGCCGCGACATCGTGGAATGGTTGCCATGGCCTGAGCCTGTGTCGGGTCCGTGACCGGCGTGCGCGGCCGGTTCAGCAGAACCGTGCACAGCATGACTTCCGTGGTTGGATTGGGCCACTGAGCGGGCGGTTCCGAAAACGGCGAAAGCGACGGCGGTAATCGCAATCAGAAATGCGGATTGTATTGTTCTTTTCATCATCTGCCTCCGGGCTTCATGTTCGACCGGCGGGGGCCGGACGCTGAGCCTGAATTTTTCGGCAGGCGGCGAATTGTCGACACATGAAAACCGGCGACGACCTTCAGTCAGATCCGGTAATCGGCGATTTTTGGTGTCTCCAATTCGGAACGCCGTTCACCGCGTGCCATGGATGGCAATGCGGTCCAGATGTTTGAGTGTAAAGCCCAATTGTGAGTATTATTTAAATAAACTCCGCCCAATTTCTCAACTTAAATGGGAAACACTTGAAAATATCAGAAAATCTTGAAATTATGCTATTTGAAATTGCATTTTACTCAATAGCAATTTCAATATTCTGTGATATTGATTTGGTTAATATTAATAAATTCCTGAAGTGAGGGCGAGGATCAGGGGCAAAAGATATCTATACTTCGGCCGTATAGGGCGCCCGGCCGGTGGTCAGCGCGCTGTCGAGCAGGCCGATCCGGTCCTGGCCCCAGAACGGTTCCCCGTCGAGCACGTAGCAGGGCGAGCCGATCGCGTGCGCCTTGACGGCGTCCTGCGTGTTGCCGGCATAGATATCCTCCGAAGCCTTGTCCTGTGCCGCCGCAAGAATCGTTGCGCTGTCATGGCCGGTGTCGGTGAGGCGTTGGGCGAGCACGCTTTCTTCGGCGATGTCGTGCTCGTCGACCCAGACCGCCTGGCACACCGCTTCGATGTAATCCGCCGGGTCGGCTTCGGCCTCGACCAGGGCGATGACGGAACGGTCGGCGAGGGTGGGATTGGTCGGAAAATGCTTCGGTTGCAGTGTCAGGGCGACGCCGCGGACCTCGCGCCAGCGCTGCAGCTCGATCAATCGGTAATCCTGGCGCGCCTTCGGCCGCTGTGCGAGCGGCACGGCGCCGGAATCCTCCCACACGCCCATCAGGCTGACCGGCTTGAAGTTGACCTTCGCGCCATGCTTGCGCGCCACGTCCAGAAACGCCCGATGACCAAGATAGGCGTAGGGCGAGATAAGCGTGAAATAATAGTCGATGGAGCGCATTCGGTCGTCCTGCTGCGATTTCCTTGGGATTGAACTATTGAACTACAGATACT
>DATHRP010000297.1:0-3503 GCA_035465195.1 Afifellaceae bacterium
CTCGCCCCGGGCGAATGTGGGAATGGTCTTGTCGGTCAGGCACTCCGCGCCGGGCAGGCCCATGTCCAGGGCCCATTTCTGCTCCGCCCGCCAGGCATCTTCCGGCAGCCGGCCTTCCGCTTCCACCGCCTTCCAGCCGCGCGATTCCCGGGCGTCGAAATCGGGGTGGTGGCGGCGGGTCCTGTCGGGTGCCGGCCTCAGGCCGGCCTTGCGGTTCGGCCGGATGCGGCCGGGTTGGTTGTCGATCATGGGTTTTCACTCCCTTGCTCAAGGATTGTTCCGAAATCGGTCGGGGCGGCCTGCTGCTCGGCAGCCGCCTTCTGACGGTCCGCCACGGGCAGGTCGTAGGTGATGGTCGCGCCATAAGCGTTCGGCTGCTGCGGATCGTGGCGCACCTTGTCGAAGACGATCAGCCGGGTGCCGAGCTTGAAGGCCTCGGAAATGTCGTGGGTGACCATGAAGACCGTCATGCCGGTCTCGCGCCAGAGCGCCAGCAGCAGGTCGTGCATTTCGCCGCGTATGCCGGGATCGAGCGCGCCGAACGGCTCGTCGAGGAGCAGGATGCGCGGCCGGCGGAGCAGCGCCTGGGCTATGGCGAGCCGCTGCTGCATGCCGCCGGAAAGCTGCGCCGGATAGCGGCGGCGCGCCTGGGCGAGGCCGATCCGATCGAGAAGTTCGTCCACGCGCGCGCGGGCGGCGCAGCGTCTGCCGCCGAACAGCCGCCCGGTGATCGCGGCCGTGTCGAACTCCTCGGCCAGGATCAGATTGTCCTCGACGGTGAGGTGCGGGAACACCGAATAGCGCTGGTAGACGATGCCGCGGTCGGGCGTCGGTTCGTCGGCGACCGGCTCGCCGGCGACCAGGATGTCGCCGCGCGACGGCCGCTCCTGGCTGAGGAGCAGGCGCAGGAACGTCGACTTGCCGCAGCCCGAGGCGCCGACAATGGTGCAGAAGGTGCCTTCGGCGACATCCAGGTTCACCCGCTCCAGTATAGGAACGGTATCGTAGCTGACGGCGACGTTGCGGACCGAAACGAAGCTCACAGCGCATCCCCTTCCAGGTGCGCCCAGCGGAAAGAGCGCTGCGAGGCGACGAGCAGGATGCGGTCGATCAGGTAGGCGAGCAGCGTAATCCAGGCGACGTAGGGCAGAATCACGTCCATGGCGAGATAGCGGCGGACGAGGAAGATGCGGTAGCCGAGGCCGCTGGTCGAGGCAATCGCTTCCGCCGAGATCAGGAAGATCCAGGCCGGCACCAACGCCAGCCGGAGCGCGGTCACCAGCTTCGGCAAAAGCTGCGGCAGGGCGAGCCGCGTCACCATCTGCCACGTCGAGGCGCCGAGCGTCTCCGCCTTGACCACCTGTTCGCGGGGAATGTCGATCACCGCCTGGGCGGCCGAGCGGATCATCACCGGCGCGGTGCCGACGACGATCAGCATGATCTTGGAGGCTTCGCCGAGGCCGAACATGATGAACAGGATCGGCAGGATGGTGATAGGGGGGATCAGCGAGAGCGCCGAAACGAAGGGCGCCAGACCGGCACGCACCCGCGGCACGAAGCCGATGGCGATGCCGAGGCCGAGCGCAAGGCCGGTGGAGACCGCCATGCCGAGGCCGAGGCGGACGAGACTGTCGGCGGTATCGAGCCAGAGCAGGTAATCGCCGGAGCGCTTGTCCGGCTCGAAGGCCATGCGCCACATGGCACTGCCCATCGCCTGCAGCGACGGCAGCAGCTTGTCGGCCGGATTGTCGGCGCGCCGGATCGCGCTCGCCACGGCGTAGGCGACGACAAGGGCGACGAACGGGATGAGGGCAAGGGCCACCCGCTCCGCGCGGCCGGGCTGTTGGTTGATCAGGCGCATGGCGGTCGGCCGGCCCGGTTCTCCGGGCCGGCGCCTTTCAGGTCAGAGCATGCCGTCGGCGGCCATCTTCATGTAGCTGACGTCGAAGCGCAGCTTGACATTGTTCTTGTCGCCGTAGACCGAGCCGTCGGGGAAGGCGACGCCGACGAATTCCGGGCTCGGCGCGGCCTCGCCCAGGATGCCGTGGCTGAACAGGAAGGTGGCGACGAACTCCATCGTCTTCGGCAGGTCGGCGGATTCGGTGAAGGCCACCGCGTCGGCCGGCTTCCAGAACATCTCCGTGGTCTTGAGCTGTGCGTCGTAACCGGCGAGATCCGTTCCGGACGCCTCGGCCATCGCGGTGCGCGCGGCCTTCGCCGCCTCGTCGTTGCCGGACATGTTGGTCATCGCCTCGTACCAGGCGCCGACCAGCGCCTTGCCGAGGGCCGGATTGTCGGCCAGCGTCTCGGTGTTGACCATCATGATGTCGATGATCTCGCCCGGAATGCCGGCGGAATCGAAAACCAGCTTGGAGTCCGGCATGGACGCGATCTCCGAAAGCAGCGGGTTCCAGGTCACCACCGCCGTCACCTCGTCGGTGGCGTAGGCCGCGATCATGTCGGCATCGGAGGTGTTGACCACCTTGATGTCCTTCTCCGCGAGGCCGATGCCTTCCAGCGCCCGGGCGAGCAGGTAGTGCGAGACCGACAGTTCGACCAGGTTGACGTTCTGGCCCTGGATGGCGGCGAGCTCGCCGGCCTGCTTCAGGATGACGCCGTCATTGCCGTTGGAATAGTCGCCGACGATCAGCGCCGTCGTGTCGATGCCGCCGCCGGCCGGGATCGACAGGCCGTCCATGTTGGTCATGGAGCAGCCGTCATATTCGCCGGCGGTGTACTGGTTGATCGACTCGATATAGTCGTTGATCTGCACGATCTCGACATTGATGTCGTACTTGTCGGCCCACTTCTTCATGATGCCGGAATCCTGGATATAGCCCCAGGGCATCCAGCCGACATAGATCGACCAGCAGACCTTGAAATCCTTCTTCTCGGCGGCGCTCGATTGCCCGCCCGAAAGGGTGATGGTGAGGGCGGCCAGCGCCAGGCCGGCGACAAGGGCTGCGGTTCCTTTGCGAAACGTCATGGTTCGGCTTTCCTTCCTCTGTTCCAGCGGGCGTGTCGCCTTGCCGGACGGTTTCGGAATGGTTTGCCTTGGGTGACCGGGAGAACAGGATGTGCCCAGCGCGCTGGCAAACCTGTGCAGTAGTCTCCCGGGATTTTGGCCCGCCGTGTATCTGCGGGAATTTGCCCGCAAATTCGCATCTCTCGGACCAGCGCCACCCGTTGCCGGGCGGCCGGAACCCTAGACGCGCTGCACGATGGGATACGTTGCAAGGGGTGTGCCAGAACGCGGAATAATGCGGAGACGGGAACCTTCGGCCGCAAATTGCGCCATATCGGTGACAGCCCGCCTATTTTTTGGGCAGAGGGCGCGGATTTGGTCAGGGGTTGGGCGCGCTCCTCTCAAAGTCCGGGATTGGCTTTGCCAATCCGCCCCACCTCGGCGCTGCGCGCTGACCCTCCCCAAAAGGGGGAGGGTTGGGACGCTTCATGACCGGTATCGAGAGGCGCATACGTCATTTCCCTCCCCCTTTTGGGGA
>DATHRP010000298.1:0-3803 GCA_035465195.1 Afifellaceae bacterium
ACGAAATATTGCTCGACCATCGACTTGTCGAGACCGTACTGCTCACGCAGGAATTTGATCTTGTCGTCTGCAACCTTGACGCCCTGGGCCTGCAACTCCGCGATATAGGTCGTCAGATAATCGCCAGGCGGAAGTTGAATAATCACAAAAACCAGTATGCTGATCACAAACAGAGTGAATATCATCGTGATCAGTCGATTGAATAGATAGTGGATCAAGTATCCGCCCTCAGTCTGGGTCTGAGAAAACGCCTAATGATCAAACCAGAACGTATCAGGCCGATACATGCCGAAATAGGAGCCGGGTTCCCAATTGTAGAACCCCTTTTCCGGAATGTTCTGCAGTGCGCTGTTGACAACGACGATTTGCGGGACAGCAGACACGAGACCAATCGTGAATTGCTCGTCGGCATGGATATCGAGGATTTCCTGCCATATTGCGCGGCGTTTTTCCTTGTCCGGTTCGCGATACCAGTCCTCGTAAAGTTCGACCAACCGGATCACCGGCTCGAGATCCGGCTTCTCACCCGCAAGACCCTTGGTTTCGAAATACTGGCCCCATTGCGGCCATTGCAGTTGATTTTTGTCGGTCGGGACAAGTTCGAACGGGCTCCAGTCCGGCGTCGGCATGGCATTGTCCAGGCCAGACCATACCGCGATCTGGGTCTCACCTGCCTGCACCCGTGCGCGAAAGACTTCGCGCTGGGTTGATTTGGTGAACAGCTTGACGCCGATTTTCTTCCAGTCATCGAGTATGAGCCCGAGAATGTCGACTTCCTCCAGGTCCTCGCCGGCCGTCTCGACGATGATCATCAGCGGCTCGCCGTTCGGCAGGAGCCGGATGCCCTCATCGTTACGCTCGGTCAAACCCAGCTCATCGAGCAGTTCGTTGGCCTTGGCCGGATCGTATTCCGCCCACTTGTCGCGGTATTCAGGTTTGGCCAGCACAGATTCCGGCAGAACCGTATTGTTCCCGACCAGGCCGAGGCCGAAGAAGATGACCTTATTGATCTGTTCGCGGTTGATCGCCATCGAAAGCGCATGTCTGAACCTCTTGTCCTGGAAGAGCTTCCGCCATTCCGGATCCAGGTGGTTCATGTTCGGATAAAGCGCCATCTTGGAACCTTTGCCCGGGACCCAGCGCAGAACCCTGTAACCGTTTCGTTGCTCGCCTTTCTTCAGGAAAGTGTAGTTGGCAAACGTAAGACTGTCGGATTGCAGATCACTTTCGCCGCTTCCGACCTTTGCCGGAATAAGCTTCCCGCTGGATACCGTCATCGTGACCTGATCGATATAGGGAAGCTGTTTTCCGTTCGCGTCGATGCGATGGAAATAGGGGTTCCGGTCGAAAACATACCGTTCCGACGGCGGTTCGGTCTTCAGGATCCAGGGCTGCAGGGTCGGACGGGTTGGGTCATTATTGTTGTAGGGCCTGTCGTGTTCGAAATGCAGCGCGACCCAGTTTCGCTTGCCGATCTGCTCGGCCATTTCCTCGAGCTTCGCACGATCCGTGTACTTGACATGATACTGCTTCAGGAAATGCGAGGGACGGTAGATGTAAAGAGGGTTCGGGGCAGCGAGAGCCGCGAGAAAGGTCGGATTGGGTTTTTCCCATGTATACCGGACGGTCAGCTCGTCGATATACTCCACCTCGGGCGGCTTGCCATCGACCAGCAATTCACGCGTGACGCCGCCCGGCGACAATTCTTCATTGTTCTGCACGTCTTCCCAGAAGTAGCGAAAATCCTCACTCGTAAAGGGATGCCCGTCCGACCACCGGTGTCCCTTGCGCAGGTGGAAGGTGAATATCCTGCCGTCTTCGACCGTGAGGTCTTTCAGGAGATCAGGTTGTAATTCAAGATTTTCATCGTAACCGACGAGGCGAGAATAGCCGTAGACAACGAGGCGCCGCACGTCCTTTTCCTTGCCGATGAGCGTGCGCAACGTGCCGCCATAGCGGCCCGGTTTCTTGCCGTTTGCCTCAAGGTCGACGATTGCCGGTTCTGCCGGTACGCGTTCTGCGACGGGCGGCAGTTTTCCGGCGTTCACGATATCCGCGAAAAACGGCGGCTCGATCAGATCCCCGGCCATCGAAGATCCGGTCAGGATCGCACAAGCCGAGGCAAATACGAGCCCGATACGCAACGACCGCGCTCCGGCAACTATTATCTTCATCGCTCTCTATCTCTCCCCAACTACCGACCCAACGAGGAATACAGCCATTTCATGCTGCCTCCGTCAACGCGTGGGCCCGGACAAAATGTTCATTGCCGGCATCGATCAATGACGGTTCGCCGCGGCTGTCCGTTGCATACGGCTCCGGCCAGGCATCGGCTTTCGACATCCGGCCGGCTTTCAATGCAGCGAAATCAAGAGGCCGCCTGGGATCCGGATAGGGAACGGCGGCCATGAGCGCCTTCGTGTAGGGGTGGATCGGATTGCGGAAAAGAACCTCGCGCGGCGCCAGTTCGACCAGGTTGCCGGCACACATCACGGCAATCCGATCGGCGATGTAGTCGACGACCGCCAGATTATGAGAAATAAAGATGTAGGTCAGACCGAGTTCTGACTGCAAATCCTTCAGGAGATTGAGGATCTGGGCCTGGATCGACACGTCGAGCGCGGAAACCGGCTCGTCGCATATCAGCACTTCTGGCGAGAGTGCGAGGGCCCGCGCGATACCGATGCGCTGGCGCTGACCGCCGGAGAAACTGTGAGGATAGCGGTTCATGTGCTCCGGACCGAGACCGACGAGACGGAGCAGGTTGACCGCTTTCTCGCGCCGGCTTTTGGGCGTACCGATCTTGTGGATCACCAAGGGTTCGCTGACGATATTGCCGACCGTCATGCGCGGATTGAGCGAACTGAACGGATCCTGGAAGACATACTGCATGTCGCGCCGCAACGGTTCCATCTGTGCGGAGTCCAGGTCCAGCAGGTCCTTGGCCGCGCCGTCGCCGTGGTAGATGACCTCGCCGCTGTCGGCGTCGATAGCCCGCATGATCACCTTGCTGAGCGTGGTCTTGCCGCAACCGCTTTCGCCGACGAGCCCGAGGCACTCGCCGCGGTTGACGGTGAGTGATACGCCGTTCAACGCCGCGACCGTGGCTTCCGGCTCGGTGGACAGGAGTTTTCTGTGTTTGCGGATGGCGAAACGCTTGACGATGTCGCGCACCTCGATAAGCGGCTTGCCGACTTCTCCGCTCCTCCCGGCGGATGCCGCGCCGACCAGCTTCAACTGCTCCGGGGGCAGCTTGATTTCCCTGATCGGCGTCAGGCGCTCGCCGGGTTTCATGTCGAAATGCGGAACTGCGTTGAGAAGCGCCTTGAGATAGGGATGCTTCGGCCGCTCGAAAATGTCGTTCAACGTTCCGGCTTCCATCACCCGCCCGCGATAGGCGACGACGACGTGATCGGCGACATTTGCCACGACACCGAGATCGTGGGTGATCAGAAGGACGGCCATGTTGAACTCTGCCTGCAGGTCCTTGATCAGACCGAGCACCTGGGCCTGCACGGTCACGTCCAGTGCGGTGGTCGGCTCGTCGGCGATCAGTAAAGCCGGGCGGCAGACCAGCGCCATGGCGATCATTCCGCGTTGGCGCAATCCACCTGAAAGTTCGAAGGGGTATGTGTCGAAGGCCTTGACGGGATCGGGGAACCCTACAAGCCTCAGCATCTCGATACTGGCCTCCCTTCCGGCCGTCTTGTCGACGTCACGGTGGAGGAGGAGCGCTTCGCTGATCTGGTCGCCGATCGTGTGAAGCGGCGAGAAGGACGTCATCGGCTCTTGGAAGATGATCG
>DATHRP010000299.1:0-9639 GCA_035465195.1 Afifellaceae bacterium
TGCATGGCCCGTTCATGGGCACTCGCCACGTCCTCGATATCGACCCTGCGGTGGAGGAACTCGTTCGCCTTGGCGTTGGTATCGTCATCGGCGTCGCGGATTTCGCTGCTGTCATCGGCCTCGGGGAAGAAGCGCGACGTCCTAAGGATGATGCACTTCAAGCCGTGCCGGCTGGCGAAAAGGGTGCACAGATCCTCCGCCGCCGTCTTGGTCGTGCCGTAGATGTTCTTCGGGATCGGGCTGACCGTTTCGTCGATCCATGCGGCAGGTTCTCCGGCGGCTGGACTCAACGCCGCACCGAATACACTGGTGGTGCTGGTGAAGACGAACCCGGAGACGCCGGACGATAGCGCCTCCTCCAGCAGCATCAGGGTACCCGAAATATTAGTTTCGACGAAATCCCGGCGGCTGTGCGTCGCGACATGGGGCTTGTGCAGGGTTGCCGTGTGAAGAACCATCGCCGCGCCGCCCATCGCCCGGCGCACGACAGCGCAGTCCGTGATCGACCCGACGTGCGTGGTGAATGGCCCCGGGGTGATGTCCAGCCCGACGGGTTCGTGGCCGAAAGCGGGAAGGACTCGCATCACCGCCTCGCCCAGATGACCGGAACTGCCAGTTACCAGAACCTTCATCGTTGCCCCCGTTTGCCGCAAACTTTCTAGCCATGCATTTCGCGATTGTCGGCCGGCGCTTCGTCGCGCTCGGTCATGCCGTAGTCGCGGATGACACCGGCAACCCGCAGGCGGTAGTCGCCGAACACCTCGGCGCGGCCACGCGATTGCGCCTTGCGGTGGGCGCCAACGGCGCGCCAGGCGGCCACCGCCTCCTCGTCGCGCCAGAAGGAGAGCGAGAGCATCTTGCCGGCCTCCGTCAGGCTCTCGAAACGCTCGACGGAGATGAAGCCATCCACCTCCTCCAGCAACGGTTTCAGACCTGCCGCCATCTCCAGATAGGTCTCGCGGCGGCCCTCGTTCGGCCAGACTTCGAATATGACGGCAATCATTGATCTTCTCCGGGTGAATGCGGCACAGAGGCGAGCCGCAGGAATATCCGATCCTCACTCTGGATAAACCGCGCCGCCTGCGCAAACTCGTAATTGGCCCGGCCTTCGGGATCGGCCTGAAGCCGGGCGCGATAGGCCTCGTAATCGGCGAGACTTGCGACGTTGTAGACCCCGTATGCCGTGGTCGCCGATCCTTCGTGCGGCGCGAAATAGCCGATCAGGTCGGCGCCGCAGCGCGGGATGATCCGGCCCCAGTTGCGGGCGTATTCTTCGAAATCCGCCTTTCTGTGCGGGTCGATCCGGTAGCGGATGAAGCAGGTGATGGTCATGAGATGGCTCCCGACTTGTGAAACGGGCTCACCGATACGTGATTGAGCGATATCGATGCTTCGATTATGATCGAAGCATGAAAACAGGACCTGACATTGCCCGCATGGCCGCGCTGATCGGCGATCCCGGGCGCTCGAACATGCTGACGGCGCTGATGAGCGGCCGGGCGCTGACCGCCAGCGAACTCGCCCAGGAAGCCGGCATCACCGCGCAGACCGCGAGTTCCCATCTCGGCAAGCTGGAGGACGGCGGGCTGGTCAGCGTCACCAGGCAGGGGCGGCACCGCTATTACCGGCTCTCCGGCAACTCCGTCGCAGGCGTGCTGGAAGGCCTGATGGGCCTTGCCGCCGAGGCCGGGCACATGCGCGTGCGCACAGGGCCGAAGGACCCGGAATTGAGACGCGCGCGGGTCTGTTACGACCATCTGGCCGGCCTGTTTGGCGTTCAGATGTTCGACAGCATGCTGACACGCGGTTTCCTGGTCGATGACAGGGACACACTTTCGGTAACCGACGGCGGCAAGGCATTCCTCGCCGGCCTCGGCATCGACCTGCCGCTCGACACCCGCTCGCGAAGGCCGCTCTGCCGCACCTGCCTGGACTGGAGCGCGCGGCGCAACCATCTGGGCGGCGCGCTGGGCGCGGCATTGCTGACGCGCTTCCAGGAGCTGAAATGGGCATCGCGCGTGCCCGACACCCGGATCATCCGATTCAGCCGGCGCGGCGAGGCCGCCTTCGCAGAGGCCTTCGGCGCGCCGTTGGACGCACCCGCCTGATGACGCCGTTCTACCTGCTCTACCTCGTCCTGCTGGTCGCCTGGATCCTGCTGGTGCCGCCAATGGTGCGGCAGAAGGGGCCGGTGCGCTACTGGCTGGTCTTCGTCTGCCTCGCCGGGCTCGCGGCGCTCGCCTGGGAGATCTGGGTCTTTACCTTCGTCAGCGACGCGATCCGCGTCGACATCCTGCTGATCAGCGTTGTCCTCCTGGCGCTCTACGGTCTCACGGCCCTTGCCCTGTTCCTGACCGGTCGGCGCACGATCCCGGCAGTCCTCAGCCTGATCCTGCTTGCCGTCGGCGGCGGCATGAGCTTCGAATGGATGAAGATCAAGCGGGAGTCGGACCGGCTGACCGAGGTCTTCCACGAACGCAACAAGTTGCTGTTCGAAGCGAAATTCCGCGACCGGCAAACCTATCGCGACTATTTCGGCGCGACGGAGGCGGCAGGCTCGTCTTTCCCCGCCGGCCCCTGGTTGACGAGCGACGACTATTATACGCGCCTCGTCGTCAATGCGGACGGCGATATCTGGCTGTTCTACGCGTGCGGCGACAGCGAATGCGCGCTGCACAATAACGGGCCCGGCCTGCAGCCGGCGGATGGAAAACCAGACGCATGGCAGGCGGCGCTCGACCCGCCGGCCGGCGTGCCGGTGGACGTGACGGTCGAGCAGCGTGGCGACGACCTCGCCGTCACCGCCGGCGTGCGGCAGGCCGCCTTCAGGCCGGCGCAGCCACCGGTCGGCCAGCCGGGCGCGAACGCCCTCGCCCATCTTGGCCCGTTCGTGAACGCCCAATGCCGGAACCGGCATTCCGAGGTCCGGCAGATCTGGCTCTGGCGTGATGGCGAGCGGCTGTTCGCCGTTGCCATCGTCTCGACGCTCGTGGCCGGCCAGGAATCCCGCTTCGTGCCGCCGCTGCTCCTCGGAGAGGGCAAACGGCGCGGCAACGCATGGGCATTCGGCTGGGAGCGCAACGGCCAGACTTGGGAAGCGCTGATTGAGCCGCAGGGTGAGACGGTGTCGCTCGGCCTCACACGCAACGACGGCGAGCCTGTGTCTCTGGAACTGGCCAAGGGCGCCATCGTCACCGACGAGGTGATCGCGCTCGCGCCGCTTTCAAGCGTCGAGGACTGGCGGCACTGGTTCGACATCGTGCTGACCGGGCACTTCTCGACGGCCAAAGTGCCGAAGTGCGTCTAGCCCGGAAGGCGCTTCTCCAAGACTACTGAAACGCCGTCTCGGCGAAGCTGCGCAACTTGCGCGAATGGAGCCGTTCCAGCGGCATGGCACGGAGCTTCTCCAGCGCGCGGATGCCGATCTCAAGGTGCTGGGCAACCTGGCGCTTGTAAAACTCGGTTGCCATGCCGGGCAGCTTGAGCTCGCCGTGCAGCGGCTTGTCGGAGACGCACAGCAGCGTGCCGTAGGGCACGCGGACGCGGAAGCCGTTGGCGGCGACGGTCGCCGATTCCATGTCGAGCGCGACGGCGCGCGATTGCGAGAAGCGCCGAACCGGCTCGCGATGGTCGCGCAGTTCCCAGTTGCGGTTGTCGATGGAGGCGACGGTGCCGGTGCGCATGATGCGCTTGAACTCGTAGCCCTCCAGCCCGGTCACCTCTTCGACCGCCTGCTCCAGCGCAATCTGCACTTCCGCCAGCGCCGGGATCGGCACCCAGGGCGGCAGGTCGGCGTCGAGCACATTGTCCTCGCGGACATAGCCGTGCGCCAGAACGTAGTCGCCGAGCTGCTGGGAGTTCCGCAGGCCAGCACAGTGGCCCAGCATCAGCCAGACATGGGGTCTCAGAACGGCGATATGGTCTGTGATCGTCTTGGCGTTGGATGGGCCGACGCCGATATTGACCAGCGTGATGCCGGATCCGCCCTCGCGGACCAGGTGATCGGCCGGCATCTGCGGCAGGCGCGCCGACGGCTCGGCGTGCGCCCGATTGCCCTCGCCGCGCCGGGTGACGATATTGCCGGGCTCGACGAAGGCCTCGTACTCGCTGTCGCCTTCCGCCAGCACCTCGTGCGCCATGCGGCAGAACTCGTCGATGTAGAACTGGTAGTTGGTGAACAGCACGTAATTCTGGAAATATTCCGCCGCCGTCGCGGTGTAGTGCTGCAGCCGGTGCAGCGAATAATCGACGCGCGGCGCGGTGAACGGCGCAAGCGGATGTTCCGCACCCGGCGCGGTCTCGTACTCGCCGTTGACGATGGCGTCGTCCATCACCGCGATATCGGGCACGTCGAAATAGTCCCGCAGCGGCCGCCCCAGATCACGGGTGATCTCGCCCTCCACGTGGGTCTCGTCGTGGAAGGCGAAATGCAACGGGATCGGCTGGTCAGATTCGCCGACGATCACCGGCACACCGTGATTGCGGATCAGCAGGCCGATCTGGTCGGTCAAATATCCTTTGAAGAGGTCGGGACGCGTGACCGTCGTGCCGTGCCGGCCCGGTCCCCAGACGAACCCGTAGGCGAGCCGTGAATCGAGCCGGGAATGGGTATGGGTCTCCAGCCAGATATGGGGGTAACAGGCGCGGACGTGGCCCTCTGGCGTTTCGCCAGCGATCATCGCGGCGAAGCGGTGGCGCAGGAAGGCCGTGTTGCGGGAGAATATCTCCTGCAGCCGGGCGACGGCCGCCTCCGCATCGTCGAAGGCCTCGTCTGCGATCCTCGGCGGGGTCTCGAACCCGTCGCCGCCTGCGGCCGGATGGATGTCTGTCACGTTTGTTCAACTCCGCATTTCACCGCCAGTATAGCAGCGAACGGTAAAGATGGCCCATACGGGCGCGAGCCTCGAGATTCGATCCCTACTGGGGCAGATATGTGTCGCGCCAGCGCAGGACGACGTTGAAGGAGACGGAAATCCGCACGTCCTGCGACAGGTTCACGTGCACCAGGTGGTGCAGGAAGGCCGGCCAGACCAAAAGGTCTCCCGCCTCGGGCTGTATCCGGTATTCCGGGTCGACCTGCGGATCGCCGCGGATCGCCAGCATGTTGACCTGCGGGCGCGGGTCGAAGAAGCTTATGGCGCTCGGGTTGCGGTCGGAGCGCCCGCCGCCCGACAGGCCGTCGTCCGACGGCACTGCGACATAATAGGTCCCGCTCAGCCAGGAATGCGGATGGTTGTGCAGATTGTGGTAGTCGCCGAACCGGTTGACGTTGGGCCAGGCCTGGATCGACCAGTCGATGTCATAGTCGACCCCGGTGCCGCGTGCATAGTCGAGCACGGCCCGGTCGAAACAGCTCTTCAGCCAGCCGATCGCGGGATGATCGTGGGACAGCAGGTTGCCGGCGAGATAATCCGCCGTCATGTCGCTGCGCTCGGCGTCCATAGCCTCGATCAGCTCGGCGATGACCGGATTGGCCTGGTCGGAACCGGGCAGCTTCAGCCGCATGATCGTCGTCGGCCACAGTCGGTTGAACTGCGGCGTACCGGGCTTTTCGGAGCTCATGCCCCATTTTTCCCTGTCTGTTGAACGTCGTCTGCGATCCTATTGCCACCGGTCACCCTCAGCAAGCGGCCCTTAGGGCTCATGCGACCTGGTTGTGCAACAGTTCTCCGGCGCCAAGCCGGCGGACATTGTCGGCGGCAATGTCGAAGCTTCGCTCCAGCGTTTCCGGCGTCAGCCAGGCGACATGGGGCGTCAGCACGACATTGTCGAGCGAAAGCAGCGGGTCGTCCGGCAAGACCGGCTCGGCGGCGAAGGTATCGAGCCCCGCCGCGGCAAGCCGACCGTCGCGGAGCGCGGCCGCGAGCGCCTCGTTGTCGACAAGGCCGCCGCGGGCCGTGTTGATCAGGATCGCCCCCGGCTTCATCGCGGCGATCGCCTTCGCATCGATCATCCGCTCCGTCTCCGGCGTCAGCGGAACGTGCAGCGAGACGATGTCGGAGCGGGCGATCAGATCGTCCAGGGTGCAGAAGCGCCCGGCCGCATGGGGCTTCGCCGAGCGCGCCATGTAGATCACCTCCGCGCCCATGGCGGCGAGGATCGGCGCCAGGCAATGGGGCACGGCCCCGTAGCCGATCAGGCCGACGGTACGTCCGTGCACTTCGCCCAGCCTGTCCTGCAGAGCCGGGTCCCACGACCAGCCCTTGCCGGCCCTGGTCGCGGCGTCGAAGGCGGGAATGCGGCGCAACGCGGCCAGCATCAGCGCCAGGGTCATCTCGGCGACGGCGCGGCTGTTGGTGCCGGGCAGGTTGCTGACCCGGATGTCGCGCGCCTTCGCCGCTTCGAGATCGATAGTGTTGAGGCCGACGCCGAACTTCTGGATCAGTTTCAGCTTCGGCGCGATATCCATCACCTCTTCGGTAACCGGCTCAAGCACGTGCCAGAGCACGTCGGCGTCCGTCATCAGTTTTCGAAACCGCGCGGTGTCGGCGACCGGGCAGACATCGACCTGCAACCCCTCAGCGGCGAACGCCTTCAGCCGTTCCGCCAAAGCCGGGCCGGCATCGTAATGGAAGACGATCTTCATGCGGCACCCCATGGAAATCCGACCTTCGGGAAAAGAGGCCCGCGTCCGCCGGCCGCGCGGGCTATCCTCAACCCCTCGTTCCACTTGGCCATGCGCTCGGAGCGGGCGAAGGAGCCGACCTTCATCTGCGGCGCCCCCCAGCCGACGGCAAGATTGACCATGGTGACGTCCTCGGTCTCGCCGGAGCGGGCGGAGACGATCGTGCCGAAACCGGCATCCCGGGCGGCGTCGAAGGCCGCCTTCGTCTCGCTCAGCGTGCCGGCCTGGTTCGGCTTGACCAGCAGCGCATTGCAGCGCCTGTTCGCCGCCGCCTCGCCAACACGGCTCGCGTTTGTCACCAGCAGATCGTCGCCCACCACCTGAACATGATCGCCAACGGCATTGGTAAAGCGGGAAAATCCCTCCGGGTCGTCCTCGGCGAGCGGGTCCTCGATGGAGACGATCGGGTAGGTGCCGACCCAGCCGAGCAGCATCTCGATCAGGCCGTCGGCGTCCATGTCGCGACCGTCGCGGGCGAGCCGGTAGCGCCCGCGCTCGCCGAACTCGGACGCGGCGATGTCGAGCGAGATCGCCATGTCGGCTCCCGGTTCCAGCCCCGCCCGCTCGATGGCGCGGACCATCATGGCGAGCGCGTCCTCGTTGCCGTCGAAATCGGGCCAGTAGCCGCCCTCGTCGGCGACGCCGCAAAGCTTGCCGGCTTTCGCCATCAGTTCGCCGGCGGCGCGGTAGACTTCCGCAGTCCAGTCGAGCGCCTGGGTGTAGTCTTCGGCGCCGACGGCGATCACCATGAAATCCTGGATGTCGACGCGCCGTCCGGCATGGGCGCCGCCGCCGAAGATCTGGATTTCCGGCAACGGCAGGCGCGGCTCGCTACTGCCCAGCAGGTGCCGCCAGAGCGGCTCGCCGGCGGCTGCGGCCGCGGCTTGCGCGACCGCCATCGACGTGGCGATCATCGCATTGCCGCCGAGGCGGCTCTTGTTCCCTGTGCCGTCCAGTTCGATCAGTCGCGCATCGACTGCCGCCTGATCAGCGGCGTCCATGCCGGCGAGCGCGGCAGCGATTTCGTCGTCGACCGCCCGGACCGCGCCGGCCACGTCATAGCCGCCGAAAGCGTCGCCGCCGTCGCGCCTGTCGGTCGCCTCGCCGGAGCCGGTGGAAGCGCCGGCCGGTGCGATCGACCGGCCGAGAGCGCCACCCGCCAGCCGGATTTCGACCTCCACGGTCGGCCGGCCGCGGGAATCCCAGACCCTGAGGCCGTGTATTTCGACAATTTCGCTATCGCTCACGCGTCGCACTCCATCCGGCGGTTCACCGCCCTGCCGTGTCCTTGTTCCACGCATCGGCGATCTCCGCCAGCCTGTCCACCGGACCGAGCAGGAACCGGCGCGCGAAAGCGCGGACACGGTTCTTGTCGTCCTCCCCGGTCACATATTCGACCGGAGACTTGCCGTCGATGCGGGCGAGCAGGAGCCCGGGCAGCAGGTGCGCCGTGCGCGCTTCTATTGCCTCCTTCGCCTCCCAGTCGACGCCTGCAAGGTAGGTGTCGGCCAGGGCGCGAAATGCCGCGATGAAGGGCTCGGCGGCCGTCGGCGTCCAGACGCATTTCAGCAGCAGGTGGTTCAGGCAGAATGCAAGATCGAATGCCGGATCGCCGTACCAGGCGCATTCGGCGTCGAGGAAGACCGGTCCCTTCGGACCGGCGAGGATGTTCTTCGGGCTGACGTCGCCGTGCACCAGCGCCAGCTTGTTCGACGCCGTCACCGCGACCAACTCGTCGAGCCGCGCCGCGCAATCGGCATGAACCCGGGCCGCGGCCTCGAGATAGGGCTCCAGGCGGATGGCATGGAACAGCGTGTCGGTCGGGAAAGCGTCTCGGACCCCGGCGTCGCCCGCCGTCCCGGCATGGATCGCGGCAAGCTTGCGACCGACCTCGCCCGCCGTATTCATATCGACCCGGCCGGCATGCAGCTCCGCCTTCCACAGGCGGTAGTGCTCCGGCGGCAGCCAGGCCATGGCGAAAGTCCCGGTCGTCTCGTCGTGGCCGAGGATCTCCGGCACGGCTTCCGGCACGATCCGGCCTGTGGTGCGGAACCAGCGCACTTCGTAGAGATTGCGCTCCACCGGCACCTGCCAGTCGGCGGCGACCCTGAGTTTCGCCAGCGCGCGCTTGACGCAGACCGGACCGGAATCCAGGTCAATCCGCCAGATATCCGATGAAACCCCGCCGGTCAGCGGCACGCCGCGCGGCGCCTCGCCGTCGCCGGCAAGCCCCATCCGGCGCAGGCTGGCGACGAGATCGCCCGGCACGGCCTCAGCGACCTGCGGTTCGGCATCCTGCGTCATCGGGCACATCCGTCCATTCGGCGACCGGTCATTCCATCGCCCCGGCCCACTCTGGCAAGCCGCGACGCGTATCGCAATCCGGCCATCGATTGCCTATCGTTCACAATCCGCGAACAATCTGTCGGCAGCCGTTTAAGCCGCCGCGTTCTGCACCATGTAAGGCGAAAGTCGAACGAACAGCCCGAGGGAGCTGACATGTCCTATTCCGTGAAAGGCCTGCACCACGTGACGGCGATCGCCTCCGATCCGCAGGCCAATCTCGATTTCTACGCCAGCGAGCTCGGCCTGCGCTTCGTCAAGAAGACGGTCAATTTCGACGATCCAGGCACTTACCATCTCTATTACGGCGACGCGCTCGGCACGCCGGGCTCGGCGATGACGTTCTTCCCGTGGGCGCGGCTGCCGCAGGGCCGCACAGGCACCGGCGAGGCCGGCATCACCCTGTTCTCCGTGCCGACCGGCAGCCTCGACTACTGGAATGACCGGCTGTCGGCCGGGCGCGGCAGGGTGCGCTCGACCGGCGAGCAGTTCGGCCAGAAGGTGCTGCTCGCCGAAGACCATGACGGGCTCGCCTTCGCGCTGGTGGAAAACGACGCCGACGGCCGCGAGCCCTGGACCGGCAACGGCGTCGACGCCGATGCGGCGATCCGCGGTTTCGAGGGCGTGACGCTGACGCTCGCCGACAAGACCGGCACCGCAGACTGGCTGAC
>DATHRP010000300.1:0-6198 GCA_035465195.1 Afifellaceae bacterium
CCGAAATATCGGCATTCGGCGAAACGCGGTCATACGGCAGGCAGTCCCAGGCGGGAAAATCGATGATATCCACATCCGGCGCGAAGAAGCGCAGCGAACGGCCGACCATGTCGGCCCGTTCGGCGTTGCGGGCGACGAAGACGTAGCGGCGGGCCGGCCCGTTCCGCACCAGGTCGCCCATAAGGCGCCCTTCCAGCCCGTCCGGGACGCCACCCAGTTCGAACTGCGCGCGCGTATCCTGCCCCAAATCCGGCAATTCGATGCCGATCAATCGCATCAATGTTTCTCTTCGTGGCCGGAATGAAAGTCCATCAGGCGGCGGAAAAGGGCCGTGTCGTAGTTCGCCGCGACCCGGCTCTGCCCGGAGATCCAGGTGTACAGGTCCTGGTCGGGGACCTCGAGCAGCAGTTCGAAATCGGCAAGGTCCGCCTCCCCCAGCTTGTCGATCGCCTCGTCGGCAAAACGTCCGAGCAGCAAGTCCATTTCGCGCGTGCCGCGATGCCAGGCGTGATAGAGCGCCTTGCGCCGGCGCACATCAAGTCCCTCCATCGTTCGGTTCGATCCGGTCATGTCCAGTTCCTGATCGGGCAATTTCTATCGCGGGGTTGCAGTCCGTCCGCCACCCGGTTCCGGGGTATCGCGTAAGGCCTCGTTTGATAAGCGGCAAGGGGTGTGTTTCAAAGTCTTTCTCTGAACTTTGACCGCGCGGCAATCCGTCCCCCATGCGACCGTCCAGCCTCGATCCGCTATTCGCCTCCCTGGAAGGGCTTCAGGGTATCGGTCCTAAGGTGCTCAAGGCCTTTGCGCGGCTTCTCGAAACGGACCAGCCGCATCTCCGGGATCTCCTCTTCCACCTGCCCATCGGGATAACGGACCGGCGCACCCGGGTCACGTTGTCCGCGCTCCCGCGCGAAGGCATCGTCACCGTTGAAGCGGATATTGTCAGGCACGAACCGCCGCCGCGCGGCTCCAGGGCACCCTGGCGGGTGACGGTATCAGACAGCACAGATACGGCGAAGCTTGTCTATTTCAACCCGCGCGCCGACTGGCTGACCCGGCTGATGCCGGAAGGCTCGCGGCGCATCATCTCCGGAAGGGTCGAGTGGTTCCGCGACACGCCCCAGATCGTCCATCCCGACCACGTCGTGGCGCCGGAGGACGCCGGCCAGATGCCGCTTGTCGAGCCGCGCTACCCGCTGACGGCCGGATTGACGGCAAAGCAGGTGCAGAAGGCCGTCAATGCCGCACTGGAGCGATTGCCCGATCTGCCGGAATGGCAAAGCGCAGACCGTCTGGCATCCGAAGGCTGGCCGTCCTTTGCCGATGCACTGCGCCAGATCCATAATCCGCAAAAGCCGGACGATGCCGCTGTCACCGGCAAGGCCTGGCGCCGTCTCGCCTATGACGAAAGCCTGGCGAGCCAGCTTGCGCTCGGTCTCGTGCGAACCTCCATGAAACGGGCAAAGGGACGGCCTTGGCCGGCACCCGGCAACGGGGAACCCGGGCAAAACCTGACGGAACGTATCGTGAGCGCCCTGCCCTTTTCATTGACCGGCTCGCAGCGCGACACACTTCGCGAGATCTCCGCCGATCTCCAGTCCGATGAGCGCATGGTGCGGCTGGTGCATGGTGATGTCGGCTCGGGCAAGACGATGGTCGCCCTGTTCGCCATGGCACATGTCGTGGAAGCGGGCGCCCAGGCGACAATGATGGCGCCAACCGAATTGCTGGCCCGTCAGCATTTTGAATCGATCCAGCCGCTCGCGGAAAAGGCGGGCATCCAGGTCGAGCTTCTGACAGGCCGAATGAAGGCGGCGGAGCGTAAGGGCGCGCTCGCCCGTGTCGCATCCGGCGATGCCGGCATCGTGGTGGGCACCCATGCGCTCTTCCAGTCTGAGGTCGAATTCGCCGATCTCGGCCTCGTGGTAGTCGACGAGCAGCACCGTTTCGGTGTCCACCAGCGCCTTGCCCTGTCGGCTAAGGGCCGCTCGCCGGATCTCCTGGTGATGACGGCAACGCCGATCCCGCGCACCCTGGTGCTCACTTTCTACGGTGACATGGACGTCTCGCAACTCACCGAAAAACCGGCCGGCCGGAGACCCATCGATACCAGGACGGTGCCGCTCGACAGGTTGTCCGAAGTCGTGGCCCGTATCGGCGACGCCGTATCGCGCGGTGAGAAAGCCTACTGGATCTGCCCGCTTGTCGCCGAATCCGAAGCCATCGACATCACATCGGCGGAAACCCGCTTCGAGACGCTTCGGCAGGCGATCGGCGACCGTGTCGGCTTGGTCCACGGGCGCATGAAGGCCGATGAGAAGGACGCGATCATGGCGCGTTTCCGCAGCGGCGACCTTTCGATCCTCGTCGCTACCACGGTCGTGGAAGTGGGCGTCGACGTTCCCGACGCCACGATCATGGTGATCGAGCATGCCGAGCGGTTCGGGCTGGCGCAACTGCACCAGCTTCGGGGCCGTGTCGGCCGCGGCGACCGGCCGTCGTCTTGCCTGCTGCTCTACAAGGCGCCCGTCGGCGAGACCGCGAAGGCCCGGCTGTCGGTGATGCGCGAGACGGAGGACGGGTTCCGCATCGCCGAGGAGGACCTGCGGCTGCGCGGCGAAGGCGACGTTCTGGGCCTCCGCCAGTCCGGAATGCCGGGTTTCCGCCTGCTCGTGCCGGACAGCCATGCCGACCTGTTGCAGAAGGCGCGTGACGATGCCCGCTTTGCCTTGGCGACCGATGAAAGCTTTTCGTCCGAACGGTCGGAAGCACTCCGGCACCTGCTCTATCTGTTCGGCAGGGACGATGCCGTACGGCTCATGCGGGCCGGTTGACTATTCCGCCGCGACCGAAGGCGGCTCGCTGGGGGGCGCATGCTGTTCGGCGAGCTTGCGCGTCTTCGCCTGGTATTCCGGGTTGACCAGTCCGGCCGAAATCACCAGCTTTGCCGCCTCCTCCACCGTCATGTCCAGCACCCGGATCGCCGAACGCGGCACGAACAGCAGGAAGCCGGATGTCGGGTTGGGCGTTGTCGGCAGGAAAACCGAGACGATCTCGTCATCCATGTCCTCGAGACGTGTTCGAACCTCGCCCTTGGCTTCGGTGGCAATGAAGACGATGGCCCACAGACCCGTGCGTGGATATTCGATGAGCCCGGCGCTGTTGAATGAGCGGTTGGATTCCGAAAGCGCCGTCTGGAATATCTGCTTCAGTCCGCTGTAGAGGTTGCGCACCAGTGGCATCCGGGCCAGCAGCATCTCGCCGTAGGAGACGATGGAACGACCGACGATGTTGGCAGTCAGAAAGCCCAGCAGCGTCAGCAGGAAAATGGCGAAAACCAGGCCGACGCCGGGTACCGAGAACGGCAGGTAGGAGTCCGGATTGTAGCTCCGCGGGATCAGCGGTTTGACCCAGCTATCGACCCAGTGGACGAACGTCCAGGTGAGATAGACCGTGATGCTGATCGGCGCGGCGACGACGAGACCGGTCAGAAAATAGTTCCTGAGCCGGATTCGGGCCGGCGATCGCGTCTTAACGCGTTGATTTTCCGTAGATAATTCTTTCAGATCCATCACGACAGTCCGTAACGCGGCTTAAGCCAGAGTCCAGTACTACAGCCGGATGGTTCATATGGAATGAACGGACTCTGCCGGTTGCCGAGCATGCTGGTCCGCTCGGCGTGGCGGAATTTCCGCCTGACCGTATTATGTGGACAGTCGCCACATTTATTCAACAGTTACCGACTTGGCGAGGTTGCGCGGCTGATCGACGTCCGTGCCCATGAATACCGCCGTGTGATAGGCCAGAAGCTGTACCGGCAGGGTGAAGACGATCGGCGCGGTGTCGGCCGTCATTTCCGGCAGCGCGATCACGCTGATCCCTTCCATGCAGGCGGTATCTGCGCCCTTGTTGTCGGTGATCAGGATGATCCGGCCGCCGCGCGCCGACACCTCCTGCATGTTCGAGACGGTCTTTTCGAATATCTCGTCGTGGGGCGCGATCACGATGACCGGGAGGGTCTCGTCGATGAGCGCGATCGGTCCGTGCTTCAATTCGCCGGCTGCGTAGCCTTCGGCGTGGATATAGGAGATTTCCTTCAGCTTCAGCGCGCCTTCCATGGCGATCGGGTAGCTGGTGCCGCGCCCGAGATAGAGCACGTCCTTGGCCTTAGACAGGTCCCGCGCAAGCGTTTCGATCGCCGCCTCGTGGCGCAATGCCTCGACGCATTGGCGCGGCACTTCCGTCAGCGCGTGGACGAGCCGTTTTTCGTCGGCCTCGGACAGGACGCCGCGTTGCCGCCCGGCCGCGACTGCAAGCGCGAACAGCACGGTAAGCTGGCTGGTGAAAGCCTTGGTAGACGCCACGCCGATCTCCGGCCCCGCCAGGATCGGCAGGACGACGTCGGATTCGCGGGCGATCGTCGAACTGGTGACATTGACGATGGAGACGATCTTCTGGCCGTTTGCCGCGCAGTAGCGCAACGATGCCAGCGTATCTGCGGTCTCGCCGGACTGCGAGATGAACAGCGAAAGGCCGCTGCCGCCGAGCGGCGGCTCGCGGTAGCGGAATTCCGAAGCGATATCGATGTCGACGGGTAGACGCGCCAGCTTCTCGAACCAGTACTTGCCGACCATCCCGGCATAGAACGCGGTGCCGCAGGCGGAGATCTCGATACGGTCGAGACCGCTGAAATCGATCGTGGAATCCTCCGGAAGGCGGACGGTTCCTGAGACGAGGTCGACATAATGACCGAGTGTGTGGGCAATGGCTTCCGGCTGTTCGTAGATCTCCTTGATCATGAAATGCCGGTAATTGCCCTTGTCGACGAGCGAAGCGGCGGCGGAGGTATGAACCATCCGCCGTTCGATCAGGTTGCCTTCGGCATCGAAGATCGTCGCGCCGCCGCGGGTGAGCATCGCCCAGTCGCCGTCTTCCAGGTAGGTCACGCGGTCAGTAAAGGGAGAGAGTGCTATTGCATCGGAGCCGAGATACATCTCGTCCTCGCCATGGCCGATCGCGAGCGGGCTGCCCCGGCGGGCGCCGAACAGGAGGTCGTCCTCTCCGGCAATCAGGACCGCCAGCGCGAACGCGCCTTCAAGCCGGCCTAGCGTCCGGGCCACGGCATCCTTCGGTGTCAGGCCTTCGTCCATGGCCAGCGTCACCAGATGCGCGATCACTTCCGTGTCGGTGTCGCTGGAGAGGGTGCGGCCGGCGGCCTTCACCTCGTCCTGCAGCTCCCGGAAATTCTCGATGATGCCGTTATGGACTACCGCGACCTTTTCCGTGGCATGAGGATGCGCGTTGGGCTCGGTCGGCGCGCCATGGGTCGCCCAGCGCGTATGGCCGATGCCGGACCGGCCGGAAAGCGGCTGTTCGGCGAGCTTCTTTTCCAGGTTGCCGAGCTTGCCGGCGGCGCGCCTGCGGTCCAGCACGCCGTTTTCCAGTGTCGCCACGCCTGCGGAATCATAGCCGCGATATTCAAGCCGCTTCAGGGCATCGAGCATCAGCGGCGCGACGGGCTCATGGCCGAGAATGCCAACAATTCCACACATATAGGTCTCCGTCTGCCTGCAGGCGCGTTGATAGTCGGCGCCGGCGCGAGGCGGAAATCAATTGCCGTTTCAAACTGTGTCAGGTCTAGCCGATCGAATGGACCAACGGGTTAACGTCGGTAGCGGCTAATCCTTGCCTTTGCCGGTGAGTGCCCGCCTTCGCTTCACCCAACCGGGCTTTTCGACCTGCTTGGCACGGCCGATCGCCAGGGCGTCGGCGGAGACGGATTGGGTAATGACGCTGCCGGAAGCAACATAGGAGCCGGCTTCCAGGGTGACCGGCGCCACCAGTGCCGAGTTGGAGCCGACGAAGACGCCCGCGCCGATTTCGGTACGGTACTTGTTGGTGCCGTCATAATTGCAGGTGATCGTGCCGGCACCGATATTGGCCCGCGCGCCGACATGGGCGTCGCCGACATAACTCAGATGGTTGATCTTGGCGCCCTCCTCGACGACGGCGTTCTTCACCTCGCAGAAATTGCCGACCTTGGCGTTCTCGCCGATATCTGCCCCCGGGCGCAGCCGGGCGAACGGCCCGATCGTCGCGCCCGGATGAACGTGTGCGTCCTCGATATGGCTGAATGCCCGGATCGTCACATTGTCGTCGATCACTACGCCGGGTCCGAAAAAGACCTGCGGTTCGACA
>DATHRP010000301.1:0-1997 GCA_035465195.1 Afifellaceae bacterium
GAGGACGCCACCATCGCGACCTGGCACAAGAAGCCGGGCGACAGCATCCGCCGCGATGAGAACCTGGTCGACCTCGAGACGGACAAGGTGGTGCTGGAGGTGCCGGCGCCCGCCGACGGCGTGGTCAAGGAATTACGCGCCGAGCAGGGCGAAACCGTGCACAGCGACGACGTGATCGCCGTCATCGAGGAAGGCGCGGTCGCGGAAGACGCTGGCGCTGCCCCCGCGACCGAGGAACCGGCTGAAAAGACCGGCCGGAAACCCGCCGAAGCGCCTGCCGCCGAACCCGACGGCCCACCCGCGGGCAGGCGCGAAGACGCCGGGGCCGAACCGGCGCCCACCGAGCGGCCGAAGCTCAGCCCGGCCGCCAGGCGGGTGGCCGAGGAAGGCCAGGTTGATCCCGCCAGCATCGAGGGAACCGGCCGCGGCGGGCGGGTAACCAAGGGCGACGTGCTCAACTTCCTCAAGGGCGGAGGTTCGCGGCAGGAAGAGCGGGTCAAAATGACGCGGCTGCGCAGCCGCATCGCCGAGCGCATGAAGGAGGCGCAGAACACCGCGGCCATCCTGACCACCTTCAACGAGGTCGACCTGCAGGCCGTCATGGAACTGCGCCGCCGCCACCAGGAGGAGTTCACCAAGAAGCATGGCATCAAGCTCGGCCTGATGTCGTTTTTCGTCAAGGCCTGCTGCGACGCGCTGCGCAAGTTCCCGGTGGTGAACGCCTCGATCGACGGCGACGAAATCGTTTACCACAACTACCAGGACATCGGCATCGCCGTCTCGACTGAACGCGGCCTGATGGTGCCCATCATCCGCAACGCCGAGGCCATGGGCCTTGCCGAACTGGAGTATGCCATCGCCGCCTATGCGGACAAGGCGCGTGACGGCTCCATCAAGCTGGAGGACCTGCAGGGCGGCACCTTCTCCATCACCAACGGCGGCGTGTTCGGCTCGCTGCTCTCGACGCCGCTGCTGAACCCGCCGCAAAGTGCGATCCTCGGCATGCACACGATCAAAGAGCGCCCAGTGGTCGTGGACGGGCAAATCGCCGTGCGGCCGATGATGTACCTGGCAATGAGCTACGATCACCGCATCATCGACGGCAAGGACTCGGTGCAATTCGTGGTGGCCGTCAAGAAAGCGCTCGAAGACCCGGCGCGGCTCTTGCTGGGCATCTGATAATCGAGGAAACGACATGGCAGAAAAGTTTGACTTAATCGTAATCGGCGGCGGTCCAGGCGGCTACGTGGCCGCCATCCGCGCGGCGCAACTGGGCTTGAAAACAGCCTGCGTCGACAACTTCACCGGCAAGGACGGCAAGGCCTCGCCGGGCGGCACCTGCCTCAATGTCGGCTGCATACCGTCCAAGGCCCTGCTCGATTCCAGCAAGCACTTTCACCACCTGCAGCACGACTACGCGGCCCATGGCATCAGCGTCAAGAGCGCTGCCATGGACGTTCCGACCATGATCGAACGCAAGGACGGGGTCGTGAAGAAGCTGACCAGCGGCGTCGCCCAGTTGTTCAAGGCCAACAAGATCGCTTTCTACCACGGCACGGGTCGCCTGGGTGCTAACCGTGTAGTGTCCGTCACACCTGCCGAAGGGGGCGACGCGGTGGAACTGCAGGCCGAAAACGTCATCCTCGCCTCCGGATCGGCCCCGATCCGGATTCCGAACGTCGAATTCGACGGGGAGTACATCGTCGACAACGTCGGCGCGCTCGATTTCGATCACGTGCCGAAGTCCCTGGGCGTCATCGGCGCCGGCGTGATCGGGCTGGAGTTGGGCTCGGTCTGGAAACGGCTCGGCGCCGAGGTCATCCTGCTGGAAGCGCTGCCCGATTTCCTGGCGATGGCCGACCGGGACATCGCGAAACAGGCAGAGCGCGAGTTCCGCAAGCAGGGCCTCGACATCCGTCTCGGCACCAAGGTCAAGAGTGCGCAAGTGAAAAAGAAAAAAGTCGAGGTCACGATAGAGAGCGCCGACGGCGAAAGCC
>DATHRP010000302.1:0-13668 GCA_035465195.1 Afifellaceae bacterium
GTGGGCCAGCGCATCGACCAGCGGGTCGGGCAGCGGCCCCTCCCCGATCACCCGGTCGAGGGTGCGGGTCTCGTCGAACCGCTTCATGTGCACGGCCCATTCGACCACCTCGCCGTCATCGCCGAGACCGAGCCTGCCGCCGGAACGCCGCGTGATCGGGACGACACCCAGATAGATATCAGGCGCGTTGGCGCGGTTCACCTCGATCTCGTGCTCGCAGGCACGCCGGCGCTTTTCCAGCGTCGAAAAATCGAGGAAAGGATAGGTCACCGCCCGCTTGATCTTCCAGGCCTCGCCGCCGGCCAGGAAGACAATCGCGGCATGGGTGTCGATGCGCGTGACGTCTTCGGCGCCGGGATGGCTGCGCGGATCGGCAAGGAAGGCTATCACGTCGGCCTGCGGGTCCGGCGCGAAACCTCCATGCGCTTCGTTCGATGCGGCCATTCTTCAGGTCCCGCCACGATATCCGGCGAACGCTGGCAGCCGGCCCGGGCCGTCACCTTGACATGAGACAATCGCGGCTCTGGCCGCTCCGCCTGGGCCTCAGACCGGCTGCCGCTGCATGAAGGCGTCGGGCTCCATCGGCATGATCGCGCTGCCGGCCTCGAGCTGGTAGAGGCGCTTGCGGCCGAAACCCTTGAACTCGACCTCCTCCAGCTCGGTGACGTTGAATTCGTCGCCGATCAGCGGCGTCATGTCCTCGCACAGCAGGATCTGCATGGGCTCGGCGAGCTCCTCCATGCGGGCGGCCAGGTTCACGCCGGGCCCGAAGATGTCGTAGACATATTTCTGCACGCCGACGATAGAGCCGATGACGACGCCGGAATTGATGCCGATGCGGCAGCGCCACTCATGGCTGTGCGCCTCGTTGCGGCGGCGCAGGTAGCGGCGGATCAGGATCGCCAACTTGGCGATGTTAACGGCGTGCTCCGGCGTTTGTTCCGGGATGCCGGAGACGGCCATGTAGGCGTCGCCCATGGTCTTGATCCGCTCGCAGCCGAACTGCTCGGCGATGCGGTCGAACGCGGTGAACAGGTCGTTCAGCTCGGTGATGATGCCGGCCGGGTCGCGAGAGATCGCCATGTCGGTGAAGTCGACGAAATCCACCATCAGCACGGAGGCGTTGTCGTAGCGCTGCGGCGTGGTGACGCCGAAATGCTTCAGTTCCTCGTATATGCGCTTGGGCATGATGTTGAGAAGCAGCTTCTCGACCCGTTCCTTCTCGCGCTGCAGGCTGCGGTTCTGCTTCTCCACCATCGTCGAATAGGACTCGATCATGTATTCGAGTTCCTTGATCTTGGAGATGTTCTGGCACTCCACGACGATGCCGGCGGATTCCGGCGCCTCGCTGAGCGACATGTGGATGGCGAGCGAGATCGACCGCCGGCCGGCCTTCACTGTCGCCTCGACGGTGTAACCGCGGCCCTTGGCAAAGCGCTCGCGCATCGCGTCGCGGTCGATCTCGTCGATCAGGTCGTCGAGCGGAACGCCGGTGTCGACTTCCGGGAACCATTCATGGAGGCGCTTGTTGGAAAACAGCACCGTGAGATCGTCGGTGTCGATGACGGCGAGGCCGACGCCGGCTGATTCCAGCAGAAGCTTGTTGAAATGTTCCAGGTTCACCGGCTCTCCCCGGATTGTTGTCTGAGCGTTGCCGTCATCAGGTCGTGATGATCACCGGCGCCCGGCTTTCCATGGCCTGCCTGATCTCGTCGACGTCGTCCGGATCGATCTCGAAATCCTCCAGCGTCTCGACGAGCAGCGCGACGACCTCGTCGAAGGCGCGCCGGTCGATGTCGAGGCCCGCGTGCACGCGGCGCAGCACGTCGTTGGAATAGCTTGCCGGACCGCCCATCAGCGAGGAAATGAACTTGGTCTGATGGTCGATCAGGGCCTTCATGTCGGTGTCTTCGAAGTAGAAGCCCACGACATCGGAATCCAGCACCCTGTCGTAAAAGGCCATGACGATCTTGCTGACGCTGGCGAACCCGCCGTAGCGATCGAACATTGTCGCGGACATGCCCGGCTCCGCTGTGCTGTATTTCCCGATCTGCCGGCAAGGCAGCACGGTCATCATGGCAAGAAACGTGTCACATTGCGAGGCTTTTATCCCGTTTCCTCAACCGGATGCCGCCGCCGGCGGCCGAACGCGGCCGGCGACCGTCATCCCCAGGCGCGCCGTTGCCCGGCGGATTCGGCTGGGCTAGTATCATGACACTTGCAGGACAATGGACCGGCGGAACCGGAGGATCGGCGCACCGGGACTGTCGCCAAATTGTCATGGCGAGTCAGCTATGTGGGGCCTATGACCAACCAGCGATTTCTGCCGCGCCTTCCGGGCGGACGGTACGTACCGGACACCACAGCCAGGCCCGGGAACCTGCCGGTTTCGCTGCTGTCGTCAACCGGCGCCGATACGCCGGTGATGGCCGAGTCGCTGGCCGGCACAGATTCCGCGACCCGGACGACGCTCGGGCGGCTCGGGCGGCTCGAGGTGCGGCTGGCGCGGACGCCGGCGGAAATCAGGATGGCGCAGAAGCTGCGCTATCGCGTGTTCTACGGAGAGATGTCGGCGGTCGCCAACGGCCGGCTGCGCTATTTCCGGCGCGACAGCGACCAATTCGACGCGATCTGCGACCACCTGCTGGTGATCGACCACGGCGCACCGGCGCAGGGGATCATGCGCAACCGGCCGAACATCGTCGGGACATACCGGCTGCTGCGCCAGGAGGTCGCCGAGGCCAATGGCGGTTTCTACACCCAGGGCGAATACGACATCCGGCCGCTGCTGCGCGCCAATTCGAACCTCAGGTTCCTCGAGCTCGGCCGCTCCTGCGTGCTTAAGCCCTACCGCGACAAGCGCACCGTTGAACTGCTGTGGCACGGGATCTGGTCGTACGTGCTGACCCACCGTATCGACGTGATGCTCGGCTGCGCGAGCCTGGAGGGGACCGACCCCGACCGGCTGGCCCTGCCGCTCACCTTCCTGAAACGGGTGGCGGCGGCGCCGGAGGAATGGCACGTGCGCGCGCTCGACCATCTGCGCGTGGAGATGGACCGGCTGGGCGACGAAGAGATAGACGCACGGGCGGCGATGCGGGCGCTGCCGCCGCTGATCAAGGGCTATCTCCGGCTCGGCGGCCATGTCGGCGACGGCGCGGTGATCGACCACGCGTTCGGCACCACCGACGTGCTGATCGTGCTGCCGGTCTGCAACATCAATCCGCGCTACGTTGCCTATTACGGCGCCGACGCCAGCCGCTATTCGAGCTGACGCCCGGACGACCTTCTACCTGTCGGAGCTCTTGGCCCTGCGAACACGCACATAGAGCGCGCCTTCACCGCCGTGCCGGCGCGCGGCCGGCTCGAAGCCGATCACCAGGTCGCGGAATTCCGGCCGCGCGAGCCATTGCGGGACGAGCCGGCGCAGCACGCCGCGCTCGCCGCCCCGCGCGTCGTCCGGCCCGTCGGCGCGTCCCTTGCCGGTGATCACCAGCACGGTGCCGATGCGGCGCGCCCGGGCCTGACGGAGAAAACCAATCAGCGTGTGGAAGGCGGTCGACTGGCGCATGCCGTGCAGATCGAGCCGCGCCTCGACCTCCTCGCTGCCGCGGGCGAGCCGGCGCTTGCGGCGCGGCTCGAGCGGGGCAAGGCCCGGCGCGCGGTCCGGTTTCGGGGCGGAGACCGGCGGGGAATAGGATGGCGCGGACGGCGGTTTGCCTTTCCGGCGGGCAGTGGGTGGCGGCGGCGCGGTCCGCCCGGTCGGTGCAGGCCCTGTTGCGTCCGTCTCGGCGGCGTTGTCGTCGCGCCGTTCGGGCGGGCGTATCGGCCGCACCGAGCGCAGCACCCTGTCCCACAATTCGCGGTCTTCCGGCGTCAGCTTGCCGCGGCGGCTCATGGCGCGCTCCCGCCGTCAGAAGCATCCGCACGCGGCACGAGCGCGACCATCGTCGCGGCATGGCGCACCGTGCCGGCCTGCCGGCCGGCTTCATCGCCGGACCCGAAGAAGATATCGCCACGCGCCGGGCCGACGATTGCCGAGCCGGTATCCTGGGCGAGCATCAGCCGGTGCAGGCCGAGTTCCGGAGCATCGACCCAGACCGGCGCGTGAAACGTCATCAGGGTGCGGTCGACGGCGAGCGAGCGATGCGGCGTCAGCTGCACGCCGGCCGCGCCGAGCGGTCCGTCGTCGGGGCCGAGGCCGTCAAACTCGCGGAAGAAGATGTAGGACCGGTTCTCATGCATCAGCTCGCGGCCGGAAAGCGGGTTGGCCTTCAACCAGGTTTCCAGGCCCGCCTTGTCGGCATTCTCGCGCGCCAGGTGCCCGCGCTCGACCGCGAGCCGGCCGATCGACGTATAGGGATGGCCGCTCTTGCCGGCAAAGCCGACGCGGCGCACGGAGCCATCGGTCATGCGAAGCCGAGCCGAACCCTGGACATGGACGAAGAATGCGTCGACCGGATCGGCCAGCCAGGCGAGCTCCAGTCCGCGGCCGTCCAAAAAGCCGTGCGCGATCGCCCGGCGGTCGGCGAACGGCAAAAGGCGGCCGCCATGACGGGCGGCGAAACGCACCTCCGGGTCCCATCCGTCCGGACGAACCGCGTCGCCGACCTCGACGAGTTCCGGTGGACGGGCATGGAGCGGAACCGTGAAGCGGGCCGTGCGGACAGGAGAGGCCTCGACCTCCGGTTCGTAATAGCCGGTGACGAAACCCTGCGCGCCGATCCGGAAGGGGCGGAACCTCGTTTCGAAGAAGCGCCGGGCATCATCGGCCGAAGGGCTGTCGCCGAGCGCCTCAGCCCCGGCCAGCGCCGCGGCAAGGCCGGCGCCGTCGATGCCGAGGCCGCGCGTCTTCGGCGGCAGAGATACGCGGGTGCCACGGCGGAAGGCGGCGAGCGCCGCCCGGTGGTCGTCATCGACCCAGCCGGCGATATCCTCGAAGCGGATTTCGGACAAATGGTCGGAAAGGCTGTCCGGTGCGGGAAGGCGGTCGGCCGTCAAGGCGTGCGCACCGGCCGTCCGTTCAGACAGCCTCGGTTGCGGCCAGTTTCCAGTTCGGATCCCGGCTCTTCAGGTCGCGGGTGAACGTCCAGACATCGCGGACCGTCTGGGAGGCGTCCGGATCGCCGTCGATCACCGCGCCGGCCTTGTTGCGGGTTGCGCTGATCAGTTCGCTGACGAAACGCACCGACAGGCGCGCCGTGGAACCGTCGACCTCGGCGTCGGTCAGCTTGGCACTCTCGATGCCGACGAAGGTGGAATCGATGCGCTCGCCACGCTGCGCGCGGTCCTTGATGGCGGCGACGAAGCCGTCATAGACGTCTGGCTCCAGGAGGCTCTTCAGCTGCGTCTTGTTTCCCTCGGCGAACGCGGTCACGATCATCTCGTATGCAAGCCGGGCGCCATTCAGGAATCCTTCGGGGTCGAAGCTGCGGTCGTGCGCCGCGATGTCCTTCAGGCCTTCGAAAAGCGGCGTGTCCGGCTCGGCGTAGCGGGCGAGGTTTTCCAGGTCGATCTCGTCGCCGCCGCGCTCGGCATTCTGGTTGCGGCCGGGAAGCTGAACGACATTGTCGCGGCCGGACGGGGCGCCGGTGCGGTTCATCTGGGTATCGTAGGGCGAGGGCTCGTTTCCGGTACGGCGGCCGAGCACGCTGCCGAGACGCATCAGCACGACGATGGCGATGACCAGAAATATGATCGAAACGACTGTAGACTGATCCATTTGGGTTGACTGCCCATCCTGCGATTATGCGCACCGCGGGCGCGCAAGCATTTAACTGCAATGTAAGCACGAACGTGTCGGAGTCCAGATAGAGGCATGATTTCCTTTAATATCCGTGTCGCATGTCCCATATGGCAGCGAGAGCGGAGTTTTTCATGCCCCTTTTTCTTCTGTTCCTGGCGGTTCCGCTGATCGAAATCGCCCTTTTCATCGTGATCGGCGGTAAAATCGGCGTTTTTGCGACGCTGGCGATGGTGCTGGTGACGGCGATCGCCGGTTCGGCGCTGTTGCGCTGGCAGGGCGTGCAGACGCTGAACCGGATCCGGGCCGACCTGGAAGCGCGGCGGCTGCCGGCGCGGCCGATCGCCGACGGCGCGATGATCGCCGTGGCCGGACTGCTGCTCCTGACCCCGGGCTTCTTCACCGACTTCTGCGGGTTCATGCTGTTCGTGCCGGGCGTCAGGTCGGCGATCTGGCGCCAAATCGCCAGCCGCATTACCGTTGTCCGCGCCAGCGACGCCGATGCCGCAAGCGGAGCCTACGGCCGCGGCGAGCGCACAATCGAACTCGACGAGGACGAGTTCACCGCCGAACCGAATCCGGAAAGCCCCTGGCGCGGCGGCGATAAATAGCTCGCGATTGCGGCAAATGGGGCCTGCCGGAGTTGTTCGCGGGCCGGTGGCATGCTAGGCGGCCATCACGAGTACCGGGAAGAGAAACACCATGGCAGACGAAAAGCAGACGAACGGCGCCAACGAGGCGGCCGACGACTCCGCCGAGACCGCGGCCGCCGGGTCGGCCGCCAGTGCCGCGCCGCAGGGCCAAGAGCCTCATACGCAGACAGCGCAGGCGCAGCAGGCCGGACAGCCGGGCATCCACGTGCTCGGCCAGTACATCAAGGACCTGTCGTTCGAGAATCCGAACGCACCGGCGTCACTGGCGCCCGGCGACAGCCCGCCGCAGATCAGTGTCAACGTCAACGTCAATGCGCGGCGGCTCTCCGACGCCGACGTGGAGGTCGAGCTCAAGCTGGAAGCGACTGCGCAACGCGGCGTCAAGGCGCTGTTCGTAACCGAAGTGACCTATGCCGGCGTGTTCCAGCTTCGCAACGTGCCGCAGGAACATCTGCAGCCGATCATGCTGATCGAGTGTCCGCGGCTGCTGTTCCCGTTCGCGCGGCAGATCCTCGCCGACGCGACGCGCCAGGGCGGTTTCCCGCCGCTGATGATCGACCCGGTGGATTTCGCCGCGCTCTATCATCAGAAAATGCAGAACATGGCCCAGCAGGCGGAAGCCAACGCCGTCACCTGATCGGCGCTGAATAGCACGTCTTGAGAATCGTCAGACGGTCTCCGGCGGATCGGCCGGCCTGATCCTGTTCCACAGGGCGCCATTAACGAGGCCCGCCACGAAATCGCGGTGCTTTTCCAGTTCGGCAGCCGTGAGGCGCGGCGGCAACGGCTCGGGTCGTGCCCCGGCCGGCGCGTCCTTGCCGCGCGCCTTTTCTGCGGCGGCGGCCGTCGACAGGGCGAACGTCGTCTGCCGGCCGCCGATCAGCTCGATATAGACTTCAGCCAGAATCTCCGCATCGAGCAGCGCGCCGTGCAGCGTACGCGAACTGTTGTCGATATTGTAGCGGGCGCAGAGGGCATCGAGGCTGTTCGGGCTGCCCGGGTGGCGGCGGCGGGCAAGCAGCAGCGTATCGACGAAGCGATCGTCGGGGCATTCCGGCAGGCCGCACCGGGCGAACTCCATGTTGATGAAGCCCTTGTCGAAGGTCGCGTTGTGGGCGATCAGCGGGCTGTCGCCCAGGAAACTGACAAAGTCTTCGGCGATCTGGGCGAAGACCGGCTTGTCGGCGAGGAACTCGTTGTCGAGGCCGTGGACGGCCAGTGCTTCGGGATGGACCGGCCGCTCCGGGTTGATATAGCGGTGGAAGGTCTCGCCGGTCGGGATGTGATTGAACAGTTCGACGCAGCCGATCTCGACAAGCCGGTCGCCGCCGGCGGCGTCGAGGCCCGTGGTCTCCGTGTCGAATATGATTTCCCGCATGATTCGCGGCTCCTTGCCCGGCACGCATGATCGCGGCCGGAAGCGCTTCGATCAAGGCCACGCACCGTCCGGCGGCCGGCTTTTCACACCATATAGGCGAGCGCCCGCAGAATCGTGTCGACCTGGCGTTCGGCCGCCTCCAGTCCGTGGCCGGTATCGACAAGGAAATGGGCGCGGCGGCGTTTCTCGCCGTCCGGCATCTGCCTTTCGACGATCGCCCTGAACTTCGCCTCGTCCATGCCGGGCCGGGCGAGAACCCGCTCGCGCTGGACGGCCGTATCGGCGGTGACGACGATCGCGGCGTCCACGCGGCGCTCGGCGCCGGTCTCGAACAGGAGCGGAATGTCAAGAATGGCGAGACGGTAACCGCTGCCGCTCGCCGCTTCGCGGAACCTGCGCTCCTCCTCGGCGACAAGGCCGTGCACCAGCTTTTCCAGGCGGGCGAGCTTGCCGCGGTCGGCGAGGACGGCTGCGGACAAAAGGGCGCGATCCACCCTGCCGTCCTTCGTGGTGCCCGGGAACTCGGCCTCCACGAGCGGCACGGCGCGGCCGCCGTAGAGCTTGTGGACCGCGGCATCGGCGTCATAGACCGGCACGCCGCGGCGGCGAAACATGCCGGCCGTCGTCGACTTGCCCATGCCGATCGATCCGGTCATGCCGCAGACCAGCATTACGGACCCCGCTTCCTGTCCGCCGCCCGTTCCGCGCCGGACCGGTTCATGCCCCCTCCCCGTCTTCCTGTGAACGCAGGAAATCCAGGAACGGCAGCATCGGGAAGCCCAGGATGGCGAAGAAATCGCCGTCGATCTTCCTGAACAGTCGGATGCCGGGGCCTTCGATCTGGTAGGCGCCGACGCTTGCCAGCGCCCGGTCTCCGACCTCGGCAAGATACTGGCCGATCTCGGCGGGCTCCAGGTCGCGCATGGTGAGCGCGGCCGTCTCTACATGGCTCCACAGGAAATCGCCGTCGCGCGCCACGGCGAGCGCGGCATGGAGGCGATGGGTGCGGCCGCGCATGGCGAGAAGCTGGCGGCGGGCCGCCTCCATGTCTGCCGGCTTGTTGAGCCGTTCGCCGTCAAGTTCGAGCGTCTGGTCGGCGCCGACCACCAGCCTGCCCGGATGGCGGTGCGAGACCTGATCGGCCTTGACCATGGCGAGCGCTGCGGCGATGTCGTCCGGCGTCGTGCCGGCATCGTCGAGCGGTTTCTCGGCCGAGCGTTCGTCGATATCGGCGGGATCGACACTAAAATCCAGGCCGGCATTTTCCAGCAATGTGCGCCGCGTGGAACTGCCAGACGCGAGAATGAATGACGGCAGGCTCATGCGTTCTGCTCCGTCGGTTCCTTCTGGCGCTTCTCGGCGACCAGGCCGAGCACCGCGGCGGCCGTCTCCTCGATCGAACGGCGGGTGACGTCGATCACCGGCCAGCCCTGGCGGGCGCAGAGCTTGCGGCTCATGGCGATCTCGTCGGCGACCGCCATGCGGTCGACATAGTCGGACGGCTGGTCGTCGGGGCTGAGGCCGAGGACACGGTGCTGGCGGACCTGGATCACCCGGTCTGCGCTGGCGATCAGTCCGACGATGAGCGCCTTCTTCGCCTCGAACAGAGCCGGCGGCACATCCATGCCGCGGATGAGCGGCACGTTGGCCGTCTTGATACCGCGGTTGGCGAGATATATCGACGTCGGGGTCTTCGAGGTCCGGCTGATGCCGACGAGAACCACGTCCGCCTCGTCGACATTGTCCGGCAACTGCCCGTCATCGTGCGCCATGGAGAAGTTCAGTGCCTCGATGCGGCGGAAATATTCCGAATCGAGCACGTGCTGGGCGCCGACGCGGCCGGCGGAGCGGGTGCCGAGATAGGTCTGGAATGCGTTGAGGACCGGATCCAGCACGGAGACGGCCGGCACGTTCAGGTCGCGGCACCGGGCATCGAAGAACGCGGCCAGTTCCGGATCGACCAGCGTATAGAGCACTATCCCGGGCGCGGCCTCGATTTCGCGCGCAACCTGGTCGATCTGGGCGCGGGTGCGGATCAGCGCATGGACGTGCTCGATGGCGTGGGTCGCGGAATATTGCGCCGCCGCCGCGTGGGCGACGTTGAGCAGCGTCTCGCCGGTGGCGTCGGATACGAGGTGGAGGTGGAAATAGCGCTTGCGGGGCATCTGGCTGACCGTTCGGGTTCCGGCTTTATTTCACGACGGTGGCGTGCCGGCTTCTGATCAACCTGTTGGCCGCCTTGTGGGTTTGCGGGGATAAAGATGGTCCGGTCCGCCGCGTGGATAACGATGTGGGCTTTTTTCACATCCGGATCAACAACAATGGCCGGCGGGATACACGAAGGGCGTTTCATCCCGACTTGTTGACCGATTTTTGTTTTGCCGCTGCATTCTTCAGTCTTGAACAGGTTTGAAATGCTTAAATATCTGATTTAATTCATAAAAAATCTTTTTCAACAGACTGTGGACGGCGGAGTGTCGGATGGATCGTGACAATCCGGCGCGCCTTGTCAGCCCGGTGACGGATTGTGGACGGATGTGAATCCCCCTAATCCACGGTCAAACAGAATCAGAATCCTTCTCTTAAGAGATTATTAAGGAATTGGGATTGGCAAATCCGGTATCGGGAAAAATGCTGAGGGCGCTTGCCGGCGAGGCTCAGGACGTGCCTCCTGTCTGGATCATGCGCCAGGCCGGCCGCTACCTCCCGGAGTACAGGAAGGTGCGGCAGCAGGCCGGTTCGTTCCTCGATCTTTGCTATTCGCCTGAACTTGCCGCCGAAGTGACGCTGCAGCCGATCCGCCGGTTCGATTTCGATGCGGCGATCCTTTTCTCCGATATCCTGGTCGTGCCCGATGCGATTGGCCAGGAGGTGGCTTTCGAGGAAGGTCGCGGACCGGTACTCGGCGAACTCGATATCGACGCATTGGACGGGTCGGCGGTTGGCGCCAAGCTCGAGCCGGTCTTCGAAACGGTGCGACGGGTTCGCGGTGCGCTAGAGCCGGACAAGGCGCTTCTCGGTTTCTGCGGCGCGCCGTGGACGGTGGCGACCTACATGGTTGCGGGCCACGGCACGCCGGACCAGGGACCGGCCCGGAAGATGGCGCTGGGCGATGCGGACAGATTCCGGCGGTTGATCGACATGCTCATCGAGGCCTCGAGCGATTACCTGATCCGCCAGCTGGAGGCCGGTGCGGACGCGGTGCAGATCTTCGATACATGGGCGGGCGTGCTGGACGATGACGAATTCGAGCGCTGGGCGATAGAGCCTGCGCGACGGATCATCGAACGCGTGCGGGCGGCGTGGCCCGGAGCGCGGATCATCGCCTTCGCCAAGGGTGCAGGCACCCGGCTTGGCAGCTACGCGTCGGGAACGGGCGCGGATTGCGTTGGTGTCGACTGGACGGTTCCGCCGGCAGATGCATGCAAGCTGGTCGACCAGCGGGTCGCCATCCAGGGCAACATGGATCCGATGCGGCTGATCGTCGGCGGCAGCGCGCTCGACGAGGGGGTCGACCATGTGCTGAAGGGTTTTGCCGGTCGGCCGCATGTCTTCAACCTCGGCCACGGCATCACGCCGGACACGCCGATCGCTCATGTCGAGCGGCTGGTGGAACGGGTGCGAAGCGGAGGTGGAACGTGATGCTGTGGGTGAAGGCGCTGCACGTGATCTCGGTGATATCGTGGATGGCGGCGTTGCTCTACCTGCCGCGGCTGCTCGTCTATCATTGCGATGCGGTGGCGGGCTCCGACCGTTCGGAAACGTTCAAGGTGATGGAGCGGCGGCTGTTGAAGGCGATCGCGACGCCGGCGATGATCGCGACCTGGGTCTTCGGGCTGTGGACGGCGTCGCTTCTCGACGTCTGGTCCGACGGATGGTTCATGGCCAAGATGGCGTTGGTGATCGCGCTGTCCGCCTTTCACATGGCGCTGGCGAAATGGGTCCGTCTGTTCGCCGCCGACGCCAACACTCACGATCAGAGGTTCTACCGAATCGCCAACGAGGTGCCGACCCTGATCATGATCGCGGCGGTTATCCTCGTTATTGTCAAACCGTTTTAGATTTCATGCCGATTGGTGCTTGTTAATCTTCTCCGGTCCGTCTATTTAAGGCGCGTTCGGTGTTGAACGACTGGCATGAGAACCTTTGGTAAAGCCTTTTCGGTTAGACCTTAGGATTGTGGCCGGTGGAACCTCTCCGGCAAGCGGTGGGCCGACCTTCTGGTTCGCGTGCCTTGTTCTCTCAAAATCCCTCCTCGATTCCCCCAGATTTGGGCCGATCCATGCGTGAAATGAAACTCAAGGACTTGAAGGAAAAGTCCCCCACCGAGCTCCTCGCATTCGCCGAAGAGCATGACGTGGAGAATGCCAGCACGTTGCGCAAGCAGGAGCTGATGTTCGCCATCCTGAAGCAGTTGGCCGAAGAGGATGTCGACATTATCGGCGAGGGCGTGGTCGAGGTCCTGCAGGACGGTTTCGGGTTCCTGCGCTCGCCGGACGTCAATTACCTGCCGGGGCCCGATGACATCTACGTCTCCCCGTCGCAGATCCGGCGCTTTTCGCTGAGGACCGGCGATACGGTGGAAGGCCAGATCCGCAGTCCGAAGGACGGCGAGCGGTATTTCGCGCTGCTCAAGGTCAACAGCATCAATTTCGAGGATCCGGACGCCGCGCGGCACAAGGTACATTTCGACAATCTGACGCCGCTCTATCCGGACGAGCGGATTCGCATGGAAGTCGACGATCCCACCGTGAAGGACATGTCGTCGCGGGTGATCGACCTGGTCGCGCCGCTCGGCAAGGGCCAGCGCGGGCTGATCGTGGCGCCGCCCAGGACTGGCAAGACGGTGCTCCTGCAGAACATCGCTAAGTCCATCACGACAAACCATCCGGAATGCTACCTGATCGTGCTTCTGATCGACGAGCGTCCGGAAGAGGTGACCGACATGCAGCGCACGGTGCGCGGCGAGGTCGTCTCCTCGACCTTCGACGAGCCGGCGGCGCGCCACGTGCAGGTTGCCGAAATGGTGATCGAAAAGGCCAAGCGCCTGGTCGAGCACGGGCGTGATGTGGTGATCCTGCTCGATTCCATCACCCGCCTCGGCCGCGCCTACAACACGGTGGTTCCCTCTTCCGGAAAGGTGCTCACCGGCGGTGTCGACGCCAACGCCCTGCAGCGGCCGAAGCGGTTCTTCGGCGCGGCGCGCAACATCGAGGAAGGCGGATCGCTGACCATCATCTCCACGGCGCTGATCGATACCGGCAGCCGCATGGACGAGGTGATCTTCGAGGAGTTCAAGGGTACCGGCAACTCCGAAATCGTGCTCGACCGGAAGGTCGCCGACAAGCGCGTCTATCCGTCGATCGATATCCTGAAGTCTGGCACCCGCAAGGAAGAACTGCTGGTCGACAAGTCCGACCTGCAGAAGGTTTTCGTGTTGAGGCGCATCCTGTCGTCGATGGGCGTGGTGGATGCGATCGAGTTCCTGCTCGACCGGCTGAAGCAGACGAAGACGAATTCGGATTTCTTCGATTCGATGAATCAGTAGGACCTGGCCGCGATCCTGCGGCCGGGACGTCCAACCTTCCTTTCCGATTTTACTGCGTGCCCGGCGGGATGCCGCGCGTCTCGGCGAGCAACCTTGTCGCTTCTGCCGGGTCGCTGACCGGCGGCCTGCAGCGGTCCGTCTCACAGAGGAAGAGCCTGGCCCTTGGTTCGCCATCGCCCGAGACATCCCCGACGGCCTTGGGGGGCGGCGTGCCGTCTGCCGGATCGCGAAGGAGCGTCAGCGCCGGATCGGCCTCGGCGAGAACGCGTTTGGTCAATTCCGTTGCCTCATCCGCCGTCGGGGCCGTCACGTAGGCCAAGCGGCACCTGAGCAAGCTGTCGAAGCC
>DATHRP010000303.1:0-8118 GCA_035465195.1 Afifellaceae bacterium
CCGGCTGCCGAAGGACCGCCAGACGCTTTTCTTTTCGGCCACCATGCCGAATGCCGTTTCCGGGCTGGCCGGCGACATCCTCCGCGATCCCGAGCGCGTTTCCGTCACTCCCGCCTCGACACCGGTGGAGCGGATCGAGCAATCGGTCATCTTCCTGTCGGCGGGCCAGAAAGCCGACCGGCTGGCCGAGATCCTGCGCGACCCCGCACTCGACCGCACCATTGTCTTCACCCGCACCAAGCATCGCGCGGACCGCGTCGCACGCCACCTGGCGCAGGCCGGCATCGAATCCGCGGCCATTCACGGCAACAAGAGCCAGAACGTGCGCCAGCGGACGCTCAAGGGGTTCCGCGACGGCCGTGTCCGGGTTCTGGTCGCCACCGACATCGCCGCGCGCGGCATTGATATCGACGGCGTCAGCCATATCATCAATTTCGAATTGCCGAACGTGCCGGAGGATTACGTCCACCGTATCGGCCGCACGGCGCGGGCCGGCGCGTCCGGAACGGCGATCGCCTTCTGCGACCCCGAGGAGCAGGCCTATCTGAGTGCCATCGAGGCACTCACGCGGCACAAGCTGAGGATCGCGGGCGGCGAGCCCGCCCGGGCCGCACCGTCGGCGAAGAAACCGGCTCGCGGGCCGCAGCGTCGACGCCGCCGCAGGCCCGGCATACAGGGACAGCGCCACGCGGCCTGAACCAGCTGTTCCGTTTCGCAGGTGCTGCGGGTCGCGAATCAGCCCGAACCAGCCATGCGCAGCGCCTGAACGAGGGAACGCATTTCCGGCTTTCGCATCTCCGGCGATGCGGTGAGCAGTCTGGCGAACGCATCTCGCCCGTCCCGCGAATTGCCGAGATCGTAAAGCCGCACCGCGAGCCGCAGGGCTTTCAGATGGTTCTCGCCGCGCAGCGGGAAGCGGGCCGCTTCGGACGCCCATTTCGTCACATCGAACGATCGCGTCACCTTCGGGTTGTCGCCGGCGCAGAACCCGCAGAACTCGGCCGGCGCGGAAACGTTGCGGATCGAGACATCCGGCACCAGGTCGAGCCAGTCCTGATGCTGTTGCCAGCGAAATGCGTTCGGACTGTTTTTGCCACGCGTCGTGACCCCGACGATTCCGAGCCGGCGCTGGACCGCATTCCAGTCGGCGCCCTGCAGCCCGGCGAACCGGTGCATCAGCTTGAGCAGGTTCTCGAACGTCCCGCCACCGGCAACAAGGTCGCACAGGGTGACGGGCCTCGGCCGCGTCGTGATTGAAACCGGGTCGAACTCCTCCGCCTCGAAATAGGCAAACAGGTGCCGCACCGCCCCGGCGTCCTCGGCCACGAGCCGATCGGGCGGCACCCAGCGGTTCGAATAATGAAGGAGCTGCAGCCGGACGGCGTCTGGCACGGTTGCGAAGATTCCGGAAAGATAGTCGTACAGATGCTCCGGCGAACGGCCGACGAAGACGATATCGCTGCCGGCCGAGTTCGCGATGACCCGCGCCGCACACTGCGCGAGATCGGCCTCGAACCCGTCATAGACGGGCGCCTGTTCGCCTTCCACCAAGCTGCCGAGCTGTTCGCGTCGGGCGATGTCCCAACGAAACGGAGCCGGCCTCAGTTCACTCATTCACTATTCACCGGATTGCGACGCGAAGACGGAACACAGCCAGTCTCCGACAGGAGACGGCAATTCCGGCCCTATTTCGGCGCCAGCCGGATCGCGCCGTCGAGCCTGATCGCCGCGCCGTTCACGTAATCGCTTTCGCAGATATAGCGCACCAGGTCGGCGAATTCATCGGCGCGCCCGAGCCGGCTCGGGAACGGTACGCCTGCGGCAAGCGACTCCCGCACATGATCCGGCATGCTGTCGAACATCGGTGTCTCGAAGATGCCCGGCTGGATCGAACAGACGCGAATGCCGTATTGCGCAAGGTCGCGGGCGACCGGCAGGGTGATCCCGCGCACACCCCCCTTCGACGCCGAATAGGCGGCCTGGCCGATCTGGCCGTCGGTGGCAGCGACCGAAGAGGTACACACCATGACGCCGCGACTGCCCTGCTCGTCGAGCGGATCGAGCGCGGCCATGGCAATCGCCGACTTGGCGATCATGTGATAGGTGCCGACGAGATTGACCTCGACGATCTTGCGGAAGCTCTTCAGATCGTGCGCCCTGAGTTCTCCCGTCTCCCGGTCTGTCGAGACGGTCTTGCGGCCGAGCACGATGCCGGCGCAATTGACCAGGATGCGCTCCATTCCGTTGGCCTCCCGCGCCGCCGCGAGCCCCGCGTCGACGCTCGCCTCGTCGGTGACGTCGACGGAGCAGAATATCCCGCCGAGCTCGGTGGCGACTGCAGGACCGCGCTCCTCGTTCATGTCGAAGATGGCGACCTTCACGCCCGCGCCGGCGAGCATCCGCGCGGTGGCCTCGCCAAGGCCCGAAGCACCGCCGGTGACGATGGCGGACAGGGAGGAATTGAGCTGCATGGCACGTCTCCGGAAATGGGGGTATGAATTCCCGTCTTAGAGGGTTTGCCTGCGTTAATGAAGTGCGACCGGTCGACAGGTCGCGAACTTGCGGGCAACGGCGCAAATCCCCATATTTCAGACATGAAGACAACCGAACCCGTCATCGAGATCCTCGGGCCGGAAGACGCCGAGCGGAAGCAGGAGCGTATCAGGGAGCGCTTCTGGCCGACGGTGCGAAAGGCCCTCAATGCAGTGCCCTTCATGGACGAGGTGGTGGCGGGCTACTATGCCATGCTCGACCCGCAGACCCCGCGCGCGGCCCGCCTGACGCTGATCGGCGCACTGGCCTACTTCGTCATGCCGATCGACATGATCCCGGATTTCCTGCTCAGCCTCGGCTTCGTCGACGATGCCTCGGTGCTGACCGCGGCTCTGGCCGCAGTGAGCGGCTCCATCCGGCCCGAGCATCGCGAGGCCGCAAAACGTGCGCTGGAAAAAGATTTAAAAAACACAAAACCTTAACGGTCGCGCCCATTTTCATTCCACTGGCTGGAAGCTTGCCAAAATCTCGCCTTCTTTTGCATCGAAACGGATTTTGCCGCCATGACGGTTCGTCGCAGAGCGACGTGTCTTGGCCTTTCGTTCACGGTTTGGTAACCATAATGACGGAATGCTGAAGACGGCGAAACAGCCGCTCGGCGGCAGATTTTACAAGACAGACCCGGGTCCCAAATGAGACAGATTAGAGCCATGCGTAATTCCAAGATGATGACACGATCCCTTGCGGCGGCCGTTTTCATTGTCGCGGCCGGCTCGGCCGCTCTCGGACAGACGCCCCCGTCGCTCGGCAAGTTCAAGGACTGGTCGGCATGGAGCTACGAAGGCAACAAGGGCAAGGTCTGCTATGTGCATTCCGCGCCGACTTCGCTGAAACCGGATTCGCTCCAGCATGGCGACGTGTCCTTCTTCATCCGCAAGAGCCCGGGCGAGAACGTCACCAACGAAGCAAATTTCGTCGTCGGCTATCCGTTCCAGGAGAACTCCACCGTCGTTGTCGACATCGACGGCCGCAAGTTCACCATGTTCACGCAGGGCGACAGCGCCTGGATCCTCAATCCCGCCGAAGAGCCGGAACTCGTCTCCGCCATGCGCGCCGGCAAGACGATGACCATTTCCGGCCAGTCGCGTCGCGGCAACCAGACCACCTATGCCTATTCGCTGTCCGGGGTGACAGCCGCGACCAACAAGATCGACGGCGAGTGCAAATAGCCTGCCCCTTTGTTGGTAAGCCTGTTCTGAGCAGCCGCCCGGCGATTGCCGCCTGAGGGCGGCTTTCTTTTTCATGCCACCGCTTGCCGAAACCCTCCCGCCCGGCGATCATGCCGTTCGAGGGAGGAAGTCGCATGACCATCAGAGCCGTGGAGACCTTGAGTCTCGGCGAGTTTCCCAACCTGACCTGGGTGATCGTCGAGGACAGTGACGGTCTGCGCGGGATCGGCGAAACCTATCGCGGCGCCGCCGAGGTCGAGGCCTATATCCATGAAACGGCGGCGCCGAAACTGATCGGCCGCGATGCGGTCGGCGTGGATGCCGCGCGCCCGCTCCTCAGGCCGTATGTCGGCCACCAGGCGGCCGGTTCGGAAATGCGCGGCAATTCCGCCATCGACATCGCCATGTGGGACCTGTGGGGCAGGCGCACCGGTCAGCCGCTATGGCGCCTTCTCGGCGGCCGCTGCCGCGACAGTGTCCGCACCTACAATACCAGCGCCGGCTACCGCTACATGCGCCAGGCCACGGGCCAGAACACCGGCAATTGGGGCCTCGGAAACGAGGAAGGACCCTACGAGGACCTGGACGCCTTCCTGACCGACGCCGGCCGGCTCGCCGAGAGCCTGCTCGACCAGGGCATCACCGCGATGAAGATCTGGCCGTTCGACCCGTACGCCGAGGCATCGGGCGGAATGTCGATCACGCCGGACCAGATCAGGGAAGGCACCGAACCTTTTCGCAAGATCCGCGCCGCGGTCGGCGAGCGGATGCAGGTCATGCTGGAGATGCATTCACTCTGGTCCCTGCCGGCGGCCGTCGAGATCGCCAGGGCGGTGGCGCCTTACGACGTCTACTGGATCGAGGACCCGATCGCGATGAACGGGCTCGCCACACTGGCGGATCTCCGCCGCCGCGTGCCGATGAACGTCACCGCGTCGGAAACGCTTGCGACCCGGCAGCAGTTCCGTGAGCTGATGGCGGCCCATGCCGTCGACATCGTCATGCTCGATATCGGCTGGTGCGGCGGTCTGACAGAGGCGAAGGCGATCGCCGGCATGGCGGAAGCCTGGGCGCTGCCGGTGGCGCCACACGATTGCACCGGTCCGGTGGTCTTCGCCGCCTCCTGCCACCTTTCGCTCAACGCGCCCAATGCGCTGATCCAGGAAAGCGTGCGCGCGCTCTATACAGGTTGGTACACCGAGGTCGTCGACCGGTTGCCTGTCGTGGAAAACGGCATGGTCGCGCCGCCGGACGGCCCGGGTCTGGGACTTGAACTGCTGGAAGGTCTCGCGGGTCGGGCCGATGCCGTCCACCGGCGCAGCGAATAGACCGCGCCGGACACGTCCGCGTCAGACGATGTCGACCTGCTCGCCGGTCAGCGCAGCGCGCAGCACGGCCTGGGTGGCGATCAGGCTCTTCATGGCGTCGGCGCCGCTGACCATCGGCTCGGCTTCGCCGCGCGCGACATCGAGGAAGTGCGCCAGCTGCGCCTTCATCGGGATCGTCGTGCGGTGCTCAAGATCTTCCGATTCCAGCAGCGTCGACCAGTCGCCCTCGACGCCGCCGACGGCGCGCCAGAGCCGCATGTTCGGAAATTCCAGCGATCCCTTGGTGCCCATGAAGCGATAGACCGGTTCGCCGGTTCGGGCGATGCCCGGATTTTCGCCGGTGGCGGCTTCCCAGCTCCACGGCGACAGCGCCGCGTCGCTGATTACCGCCGTGCACAGCGTGCCGTTGGCAAGCCGCAGCGCCACCGCTGCCGTGTCCTCGACATTGAACCGGCGCGACTTGGAGCTGGTCAGCGCCGAAACGCTGACGATCTCGCCGCACATGTACCGCAACAGGTCGATATCGTGGATCAGGTTGATCATCACCGGACCGCCGCCCGGCTCCTTACGCCAGCCCTCGCTGAAATAGTCGTCCGGCTTCCGCGCCGCCCAGATCGCCGAGATGGCCGCCAGGTCGCCGATCGAACCGTTCTCGATCAGCGCCTTCGCCTCCGTAACCATGCTGTGATAGCGGCGGTGGTGGCCGACCAGCAGCGGGACTTCGCGTTCCGCGCAGATATCGATGATTTCCTGCGCTGCCTCAGGCGTGTGGGCGATCGGCTTCTCGACCAGGATCGCCAGGCCACGCTTGGCACAGGCCATAACGGCCTTCCCGTGCGTATCGTTCGGCGTCGCGATGATCGCCGCATTGACGGTTCCGTCGTCGAGATCCGTCACGTCCTGAAGGATCGGCGCCCCGGTATCGGCAACGGCAGCCGCCGCTGCCCGGGCATCCGGCTCGACGATCGCTCCCAAGGTGCATCCCGGTTCGCGGTCGATCAGTTCGGCGTGCCGGCGACCGATAAGGCCGGCTCCGACAACCGCAATTCTCAGTGGAGGGCTCACGGGGATCTCCTTACATGGTCGCTCCAATCTGCCATGGGACGAATTCGTAATCCCCAAGACCTTGAGATTCCGATAACGTTCGGTCACCCGACGCGACTTTTAACATTTTCTGAAAGATCGCCTCGCCGACCTTTTCCAGCGCTTCTCCCTCGCTGACGATAGTCCCGGCATTGATATCCATGTCGCTCCTAAGCCGTTCAAACATCGCGGTATTCGTCGCCAGCTTGATGGTCGGTGCGGGCTTCGACCCGAATGCCGAACCGCGCCCGGTGGTGAAGGTCACAAGGTTACAGCCGCTGGCGATCTGGCCGGTGACCGAAGCCGGGTCGTAGCCCGGGCTGTCCATGAAGACGAAACCCTTCGCCGTCACCGGTTCGGCATATTTGTAGACGCCGGTCAGCGGCGTTGTGCCGCCCTTGGCGGCCGCGCCGAGCGATTTCTCCAGGATCGTCGTCAGACCGCCGCGCTTGTTGCCGGGTGACGGATTGTTGTCCATCGACCCCTTGTTGCGGGAAACATAGTCTTCCCACCACAGGATCAGGTCGACAAGCTTGCGACCTGTCTTCTCGTCCACGGCCCGGCGCGTCAGCAGGTGCTCGGCACCGTAAATCTCAGGGGTTTCGGCAAGAACCGCCGTGCCGCCTTGGCGGACCAGCAGGTCGGCGGCGTAGCCGAGCGCCGGGTTGGCCGTGACGCCCGACCAGGCATCCGAGCCGCCGCACTGCAGGGCCACCATCAGCTCCGAGGCCGGACAGGGCTCGCGCTCCGCTTCGTTGGCATGCGGCAGCATGGCACGGACGATGTCGACCCCCTTCGCGATCGTCGAGGACAGGCCGCCCGTGTCCTGGATGTTCATCGTCTGAAACGTCGGTCCGCGCTTCAGGCCATAGGCCTCCAGCAGGAAGTCGATCTGGTTGACCTCGCAGCCGAGCCCGACCAGCACGATGCCGGCAAAGTTCGGGTGGCGCGCATAGCCCCACAGCACCCGCTGCAGGGCAGCGAACCCGTCTCCGGAATCGGCGAGGCCGCAGCCGGTGCCGTGCACGAAGGCGGCGACACCGTCGACATTGGGATATTTCGCCATTTCCTCCGGCCCGAAGGCGGCCGCGATCATCCGAGCCGCCGTCGCCGAGCAATTGACCGATGTCAGCACGCCGATGAAATTGCGCGTGCCCACCTTGCCGTTGTCGCGCCGGAATCCCATGAACGACGCCCGCTCGCTCTCCGGCACCATCGCGACCGGCTGGACGTTGGTGGAGAATTCGTAGTCGTGGTCGGTGTTGCGGAACGCGACATTGTGGACATGGACATGCCTGCCGGGCTCTATCGGCTCCGATGCGTAGCCGATGATCTGGGCGTATTTGATCAGCGGCTCACCTTGCGCGACAGCACGCGTCGCCACCTTGTGGCCGGCCGGCACATCGTCGGCAACGCTGACGCCTTCGACGGGATCGCCGGGCTTCAGCCCGCGGATCGCGGTCACGACATTGTCGGCGGCATCGAGCCGCACGAAGGTCTTCGGCATGTCGAGCATGGGGCTCTCCTTTATCTGATTTCTTGCGCCGGCGCCTCAGCCGGCGGCTGCGGCGTCGGCAAAGGCGCTTTTCGCACCACCGCTTTCCTGCACCTTGAAGATCGAGCTTGAATCCGGAGCCGGCGGCACCGGCATGACGGCCGGAACCTTTTCCAGCCGCGCCACCGCCGGCTGGTGCCCGGACATGATATTGTCCTGCATCTTCTTCCAGAGATCGAGCTGCGGCAAGCCGGTATAGCCGCCGGCGATGCCGTTGATCGGCCAGGCGTCGGCCGCGCCGCATTCATAGAACAGCAGCATGCGCGGACGCTCCGAACGGTTCGGCGCCGAACCGTGCAGCAGGCGTACGTGATGCAGGCTCAGCGACCCGGCTCTTCCGGTAAGCGTCACGGCCTTCGACAGCTCGAAATCCGGATCGTCCGGGTCGACGGCACCGCAGAACACACCGCCCGAGAAATGACTGAGCACC
>DATHRP010000304.1:0-1856 GCA_035465195.1 Afifellaceae bacterium
GTATTACGAAGACCGCGGCGGCATCGAGGCCCGCCACGCCGAGAACCGCTATCGGCGCGTGCGGCTGATCGGCGCGTCGCCCGACCATTCCGAGCTCCAGGGATGGGACGTCGAATTCGGCCGCGGGCTTTCCAGCCTCGACGAGAATCGCAGTCTCAGAAACGCGGTGATCGGCTCCGCGATCGCCGAACGGCTGTTTCCGGACGCCGATCCGGTCGGCGGTGAGCTGCGGCTCGGGGCGCATCGGTTTCAGGTGGTCGGCGTGTTCGAAGAGCAGGGCGGCCTGTTCGGCACGGTGCGTGATGCGGCCGTGGTGATTCCGTTCTCTACGTATCGCCAGAACTTCTCGGGAAGCCGGAACGAGGTCGACGCGATCAGCGTCAAGATGCGGACCGAGCCGGAATTCGAAGCGGCGAAGCTGGCCGTCGAAGCCGCGCTCCGCACGGAACGCGCGTTGCGGCCGGGCGAGCCGAACACGTTCCACTTCGAGACGTCGGACGACATCCTCGACAGCTGGCGGCAGATCTCGCGCATCCTGTTCATGGCCGTCCCCGGGCTGGTCGGGATCTCGCTCGTGGTCGGCGGCATCGTGATCATGAACATCATGCTGATGTCGGTAGCCGGGCGGGTGAAGGAGATCGGGATCCGCAAGGCGATCGGCGCCCGGCGACGCGACATCATGGTGCAGTTCCTCGCCGAGTCCTCGACCCTGTCGCTGCTCGGCGCGGGCTTCGGGATCGTCCTCGGCATCGGACTCGGCTACCTGGCCGACGCGATCTTCCCGGTGCCGGCGGCGGTGCCGGCCTGGTCGCTGGGCGTGGCGCTGGCGATCGGACTCGTGGTCGGCGTCGCGTCCGGGATCTATCCGGCCTGGAAGGCGGCGGTGCAGGACCCGATCGTCGCCTTGCGGAGCGAGTGAGTCGCGATGCTTAGACGGCGCTCGCACGGCATGGCCCTGATCCCGACGCTCCGCGAGGGTGTGCGAATCGCCTTCGATTCCCTGTTCGCCAACAAAGTGCGCAGCTTCCTCACGGTGCTCGGCGTCGCGATCGGCGTCCTGGTGGTCGTGCTGATGGCGGCCGTGATCGAGGGCATCAACGCCAGCTTCAAAGACGCTCTCGGATCCGAACCGGACACGTTCTGGGCGATGCATGCTCCGTTCGACGCCGACTTCGGCGCCGATTCCGATGACGAAGAACCCAGCCCGTTCTGGGCCAACGAACCGCTCGACCCGGCATGGACGAAGCTGCTCGAGCAGCTCCCGGAAGTAGAGTACGTGGAGCCGGTGGCCGACCTCAGCCAGACCGGCTACGTGGCGTCGGTGGCCGGCGAGGAGGTCCGGCTGTCGCTGATGGCCGTCGGTCCACGCTACCTCGAGATCGCCGGCGGCGACGTGACCAGCGGCCGATATTTTTCGGACGTCGAGAACCAACGCCGGACGCCGGTGATTCTCATCGATTCCGACGTGGCCGCGGATTTGTGGCCGGGCAGGGATCCGCTGAACCGGGCGGTGAACGTCGGGCGTCCGAACCGGCGGCAGGCCGTGTTCCGCACGATCGGGGTCTATCAGCCGATCGACAACCTGTTCGCGGGTCTCGCCTCTCACTACGCCCTGGTTCCGTTCTCGTCCGCCGACAAGCATCTCGGCGTTTGGGACCGGATGGTCGGCTACATCATCGTGCCCGCCAATGGCGTTTCTCTCGAAGTGGCACAGGACGCGGTGCGGGGGCGGATGCGGCAGCTCCGCAGCCTCGGGCCGGGCGACGAGGACGACTTCGCCCTGATCACGCAACAGGAGTTGCTCGACTTCTTGAACCGACTCACCGGCGTCCTGTTCATGGTCGCCATCGCGTTGT
>DATHRP010000305.1:0-3396 GCA_035465195.1 Afifellaceae bacterium
TCGCTGATCGGCTGCTTCATCCTGATCAATGCGTTCGGCTTTTCCATCAACGTGCTGACGCTGCTGGCGCTGCTGTTGGCGATCGGCCTGGTGGTGGACGACGCCATCGTCGTGCTGGAGAACATCCAGCGGCGCATCGACCAGGGCGAGACGCCCCTGGTCGCCGGGCTGCTCGGGGCGCGGCAGGTGACCTTTGCCGTCATCGCGACGTCCGTGACGCTGATCGCCGTCTTCGTGCCGATTTCCTTCCTGGAGGGCGCGGCCGGCCGGCTGTTCGTCGAATTCGGCATGGTGATGGCGATCGCCGTGGCGATCTCCACCTTCGTGGCGCTGAGCCTGTGCCCGGCGCTGGCCGTGCGCCTGCTGAAGCCCTCGAAAGCCCCGTCCGCGGCGGATCCGGATTCGTTGGAGGCGCAAGGCGGGCCGATGCAGCGCTTCTACAGCGGCCTGCTGGCGCGCAGTCTCGGCGCGCCGCTCGTCGTCATCATGATCAGCCTGATCGTCGCCGCCGGTTCGGTCTCTGTCTATCTCGCGCTGCCGAAGGAACTGACGCCGGCGGAGGATCGCGGCATCATCTTCATCCCGGTCAATGCGCCCCAGGGCAGCACGGTCGCCTATACCAACCAGATGACGACGCAGGTGGAGACGTTCGCCGATCCGTTCATCGAATCCGGTGACGTCGATATCGTCTTTTCCATCACCGGCAGCTGGGGCAGGCCGTATCGCGGCTTCGTGGTGCTGCGTCTTGCGCCCTGGGAGCAGCGCGATCTGAGCCATAACGAGGTCATCGGGAAGCTCGCCCCGAAAATGCGCGAGCTGATCGGCGCGCGTGCTTTCCCGGTGGCGCCGGCCGGCCTCGGCCTGCGCGGCAGCCGCACGCCGCTCAGGGTCGTCATCGGCGGCCCCGATATCGAGTCGATCAAGGGCTGGGCCGAGGAGATGGCGGCCCGCGCCGCCGAGAATCCCGGCCTGCGCAACGTGGAGATCGACTACGAGGAAAACCAGCCGCAGTTCGCGCTGCAGGTCGACCGCGCCAAGGTCGATGACCTCGGAGTATCCGTGGAGACGATCGCTGCCACCCTGCAGACGCTGCTCGCCTCGCGCGAGGTGACGGAGTATGTCGACCGCGGCCGCACCTATCCGGTGATCGTCCAGGCGCTGGCCGGCGACCGCCAGTCGCCATCGGACCTCAGGAACATCTTCATTCGCAGCGGTGACGGCAAGACTCTGGTGCCGCTCAATGCGCTGCTCAGCCTTAAGGAGGAGGCGGCCGCGCCCGAACTGCAGCGCTACGACAGGCTGCCGTCGATCACCATTTCCGCCGCGCTCGCCGACGGCTACGACCTCGGCAATGCGGTTGCCGACATGCAGGCACTCGGCGAGGAGATCCTGCCGCCGGAGATCCGCATGTCGTTCGACGGCCAGTCGAAGGAATATCTGGAGACGTCCGGCGGCATCGCGCTGGTGTTCGGGCTCGCCGTGCTGATCGTCTTCCTGGTGCTGGCGGCGCAGTTCGAGAGCTTCATCCATCCGCTGACGATCATGTTGAGCGTACCGCTCGCCTTTGCCGGGGCGGTCTACGCGCTCTGGCTCGCCGGCGCCTCAGTCAACCTCTACAGCCAGATCGGCATCATCCTGCTGGTCGGGCTGATGGCGAAGAACGGCATCCTGATCGTGGAGTTCGCAAACCAGCTCCGCGACGAGGGCAAATCGGTGCGTGACGCAGTCTTTGAAGCCTCCGTCGTCCGGCTCCGGCCGATCGTCATGACGGCGGTCTCGACCATGCTGGGCGCGGTGCCGCTGGTGCTGGCGTCCGGCGCCGGGGCGGAGAGCCGCATCGCCATCGGCACGGTGATCATCGGCGGCCTCGGCCTGTCGACTTTGCTCACCCTGTTCCTGACGCCGGTGCTCTACAACCTGCTCGCCGGCTTCTCCGAGCCGCGCAGCGCGATCGAGCGGCGGCTCAACGCGGAACTCGGCAAACAGCCGGCGGAATGATTGCCGCACTTGCTGTTGTCAGGCGAGATGAGGCTTCTTGAATTCTCTTAAACCGCATCAACAAACGAGTCCAAAACCTTCTTTTGACCCGCTTTTTCGAAGTCGATTGTAAGCTTGTTGCCGTCGATGGCGGCGATCGAGCCGTAGCCGAATTTCTGGTGAAAGACCCTTTCCCCGAGGGAATAGAGGCTCTCGCCGCCGATCACGCTCTTGGCGACGAGTTCGCCCTCGATGGTCAGCGGCCCACGGCGGGCGGAAGGGGTGCGGCTGCGCGGATCGGCGCGGTCTCGGTTGGCCTGGGCGCGCTGCCAGCCCGGCGTGCGGTAGGTCGAGTTGAACGGCTCCATCTCCTCGAACCGCGAGGTGCCGTAGCTGCCGAACCCGCCGGAGCCGTAGCCGCCGTATGAGGCCGGCTCGCCGATCTCGGTGTGGTCCTCCGGAAGTTCGTCGAGGAAGCGGGAGCCCATTGTGGATTGCCAGAGACCGTGGATGCGCCGGTTGGTTACGAACCAGACCGATGCATGCCTGCGGGCGCGGGTTAGGCCGACATAGGCGAGGCGGCGCTCTTCCTCCAGGCCGGCGCGGCCGTTCTCGTCGATGGAGCGCTGGTGCGGGAACAGGCCTTCCTCCCAGCCCGGCAGGTAGACGATATCGAATTCCAGGCCCTTGGCGGAATGCAGGGTCATGATGGAGACGGCTTCCTCGTCCTCGCCGCCGTCGGCGTCCATCACCAGGCTGACATGCTCCAGGAAAGCGGCGAGCGAGTCGTACTCGCCCATCGTGTTGATCAGTTCCTTGAGGTTCTCCAGCCGGCCCGGCGCTTCCGCGGATCGGTCGAGTTGCCACATTTCCGTGTAGCCGGACTCCTCCAGGATCATCTCGGCGAGATCGGTGTGGTTCATGCGTCCGACCTGATCCGACCAGCGGGCGAAATCCTTCAGCAGGTTGTCCAGCGTGCCGCGCTGTTTCGGCTTCAGTTCGTCGGAGTTGGCAAGTTCCGCGGTCGCCGCCATCAGCGGAATGCCGCGGCTGCGGGCGTGCGCATGAATGACCTGCACCGTGGCGGCGCCGATGCCGCGCTTCGGCGTATTGACGATGCGCTCGAAGGCAAGATCGTCGGACGGGTTCGCCGTGGCGCGCAGATAGGCGAGCGCGTCTCGGATCTCCATGCGCTCGAAGAAGCGCGGGCCGCCGATCACCCGGTAATTCAGGCCGAGGGTGACGAAACGGTCCTCGAACTCGCGCATCTGGAAGGAGGCGCGCACCAGGATCGCCATTTCGTTGAGGGAGTGGCCCTGGCGCTGGCGCTGTTCGATATCCTCGCCGATGGCGCGGGCTTCCTCAGACGAATCCCAGGCGTTGGAGACCAGCACCCTGTCGCCCATATCCGCACTTTCG
>DATHRP010000306.1:0-5980 GCA_035465195.1 Afifellaceae bacterium
CGCCGCACCGATGGTTCCCGTGGTCTCTTCGACCAGCGACGCGTTCTGCTGCGTCATTTCATCCATGGCTGAAATCGCATTGGATACCTGATCGATGCCGGATGTTTGTTCTCGGCTCGCCGCGGCGATATCCGATACGTAGTCCGCCACCTTTTTCACCGAGGAAACGATCTCATCCAGTGCAAGCCCGGCTTCCCCGACCAGCCGGACGCCCTCCTGCACCTGTTCATCGGAGTTGACAATCAGTTCCTTGATATCTTTGGAGGCTGAAGCGGCACGTTGCGCCAGCGCCCTGACCTCATTGGCCACGACCGAAAAGCCCCGGCCGGATTCGCCGGCCCTGGCCGCCTCAACCGACGCATTCAGTGCCAACAGGTTGGTCTGGAATGCGATCTCCTGGATCAGGCCGACAATCTCGGTGATCTTGCGGGACGACGCCTCGATCCCACTCATGGCGTTGACCGTCTGTTCGACAATCGTGCCGCCGCGAACCGCGGCGTCACGTGCGGTGCCGGCCACCTGATTGGCTTCCTGCGCATTGTCCGCATTCTGGCGAACCGTTCGCCGAAAGCTCCTGCATCGAAGCTGTGGTCTCCTCCAGAGACGATGCCTGGTGCTCCGTGCGAGCGGACAGGTCGGTAATGCCGGAAGAGATCTCGTTTGTAGCAATCTGGACCGCTCCCGACACCTTGGCGATGCGGCCGACGATTTCCTCGATACGGTCGCTCATCCGGTCGACGTCGGCCTTTAGGGTGCCGAAAGCCCCGCGGTGCTCGCCCTGCATTCGCCGGCTCAGATCGCCTTCGGCCAGAGAACCGACGATCTTCACGACCTGGCTCATTCCGTTGTCGATGACATTGAGCAATTCGTTCATCCCGCTGGCCAGATCCGCCATGAAGCCGTCCTTGTCGGCTTCTGTCAGCCGTTGAGAAAAATCTCCCTCGGTTGCGAGATGAACAATGTCGGCGATTTCCTTCTCGACCGCGACCTGAGCGGTCTTGTCAATCCACTCCACGACCGATCCGATACGATCACCATTGCCGTTGTAGACCGGACTTGCAGTAAGATCGATCGTACGGCCCCCGGCTCGCATGCGTGAGGTCACGGCGGTATCGCTCGTCATCAACCGGTCGTTCGCGACGGTCTCGAGATTGTGCAGTTTGTCGAACTGAACGCCAACCAACGACGCTTCGCCGAAGCCTTTCAACTGCGCAGAAAGAAGATCGCCAAACTCCGAGGCAAATGCCGCCATCGCCTTGTTCGGAAAGATGACAGTACCGGTCACATCGACGATCATCATCGGCGACGACGCATCGTCGAGGGACGATTGCGCCCTGGCAGCCTTCAGGCCCACGGCGCGGATCTGTTCCAGCGATCTTGCCATTTCACCGATTTCGTCTCGGCGGTCACCGCCCGGAATCTGCACATCCATGTCGCCGGCAGCCAGGCTGCCGGTTACACCGGTCATCGCACGGACGTCGCGCAACGCGCGGCTCGCAGCGCGGACCACAATAAACGACATGAACAGGACAACAGAAAAGAGCACGGCGGCGATGGCGATGGTCGTCCAGGTAAGTTCGTTTCGGCTTTCGACGATCTCGTTGATTACATGGCGGCCATCATTCTTGGCTTCTTCGGTAAAACCGCGGATTGCATCTTCAACGCGTGCGCGGGCCTGCGCCGCTCCGCCATTCAACACTTCCAACGCTTCACGCTGAGCGAATTGCAGCGAGAAATCATAAATGCGCTCGGCTTCGGCAATGAACTGCTCCAGGCCGGCAACCATTTCCGTTAGAATCCGGGACTTGTCCTCGGAGGCGTTTAGCGAGGCATTGGCCTGCCGGCTGTTGTCCTGAAACTCCCTCAGTCTCAATTTGAGCTCGTCGGCAGCGGCACGAAACTTCGCTCGATCGCTTTCCAGGACGGAAAGATCGAGCTCAAGTTGCGCCTTCTTGACGAGCGCATCAACCAGCACGAACCTGGAGCGCAATTCGCCGACGATAACGATTTCCTGAAACCGGTCTTCGATCGTTCGCTCCGCGTTTGCGGAACTGTTCAACGAACTCTTGATTGCCAATCCGCCGATTATCGTCATCGACGCCAATGCGATGATGACGATGATGGCAAGCTTGGAAGCCAGTGGCATGGCAAAATGGGAACTTGACGGTTTCATGTTGCCCCCTTCCCCGAAGGTTCTCGATATTTGCGTGGCGGTCCACAGACGGACCGAATTGTTGCCGTTCGAACTGGAGCGGGAAGGCAGACCTCTGCCAAAGACCACGCTGAGAAGCCTCGATCCACGCCTGGATGTGCGGCTTGGGCTTGCCAGGGACGAAATATTCCCAAGGCACCGTATAACGGCCACGAAAGTCATGCCCGGCGCGCGTCAGTTCAAGACCGAGCACTTCGGCGTTGAAGCAGCCCCGGCGATCGTAGCATGGCGCGACGATGGGTTTATCGGGTAACTCCGCGATCCGCCGCTTCAATTCAGCGGTGGATGTCGGCCGCACCGGAAGATTGATGGCACCAGGCAGGTGGCCACTGCCGAAGTCCTCGGGATAGCGCACATCGACGAATACAGCCTGCTCCGCATCGACGAGGTTTCGAACCCGCGGCGTATCGAGCAGGACATGCTGCGCGGGATAGGAAGGCACAGCGCGAAGGTCCGAGAGCGTGCGCACGTTCTTGTCGGTGAACGGCCTGCCTTCAACGATCCACTTTTCGATGCCGCCGACAATGAAGCGGCAATCGATGCCCATGCCGGCCAGCTTCTCGCACGTCTCCGAGCTTCGGTTTCCATTATGGCAAAACAGGACCGCCTGCTTGCCGGAAAGATCGGCGTCCGACAAGGAGATGTCCGGAAACCGAATATGGGTCGAACCAGGCAAAGTACCCATTTCATTCTCGGCGGTTTCCCGGATATCAAGAAAGACTACGTCGTCGCGAGCTTCATTTTGTACCTGGTCGAGGAGCACGGCCGCGTCGGCCGTTGCGATCCCGAGTTGGTGACCCGTTTGCGCATCGAGCGATGTTTCCTTCAATTTCGGGTCGACGATGCCTCGTCCGACCGAGTTCGCCGGCCTGGCGAGCGTCGCTTCCAGTCGATTGCGCTCCTGAGTTCGATTTTCGACAAACTGGTAGATGTTGAAGGCAACCGAAACGACAAAAACAAGGAACAGAGCCAATACGACCCATCGAGTCTTGCTGGCGGATATGCTGTCGCGGTTCTTCGACCCGGCACGCACTCCGACCGCCGCGGCTCCCCCACCCAGTGTGACAGCTGCCAGAGCGACGAGTTGTGAAACACTTGAAACAGAGCCGATCACCAATTCCGGGGACGGAATTGCAAAGGCAGGCTTGGCGAGGAAAATACCCGGCATCGCGACCGTCAGTACTGAGACGATCCCGGCCCGTTTAGAGTACCGGGCTGAAAGCCCGCCAAACAATACCTTCATCGATTGAGACCTTACGCGTTGAGATCAAGGCCGTTCCCACGAAGCCAAGCACACGGCATTTGACGTCACGGCAGGCGAACCAAACTGTAAGGTTAATCAGTGGTTAATGCAAATTCCAGTTGTTGGAAGGTATTGCTTCTACTTTAAACTGATTCAACGGTTGGCCTCTATGGCCGATTTATATCCAAAGTTGTGATAGCAGCACAGTTTTTCTCTGAGCTCAAGCCGAAAATCAATCGATCGTGCAGATGCAGCGTGGGTCGCTTGGTCCCGCCTAGCCCGTCTCAATCAGCATGTTGTGCCTCGGTGAGGGTCAAAGCCCGGCGGCGTGTCAGATGATTCAAAACGAGAATCGAGATCGCCAGCGCCAGGCCGATCGCATCCGTCGCCAGGCCCGGCTTGATCAGCGTCAGCGCCGCGGCGATCAGGCCAATTCGCTGCCAGAGCGCCAGTGGCGCGATCAGATATCCGGCCAGCCCCGAGGCAAGACAGGTGACACCGATAAGCGCGGTCGTCGCCGTCAGCAGCACCGTCAGCGGTTCGCCGATCAGGAGCAGCGACGGGCCGAAGACGAACATGAACGGCACGATGTAGCCGGTCGCCCCGAGCTTCAGCGCGGCGACACCGGTATCCCAAAGGCCGGCACCGGATATGCCATTTGCGGCATAGACGGCGAGCGCCACCGGCGGCGTGATCGCCGACAGGATGGCGAAGTAGAAGGCGAACATGTGCGCCGCCTCCAGAACCACCCCGAGCTTGACCAGCGCGGGCACGAGCAGCGCCACCTGCATGATGTAGGCCGGCGTGGTCGGGAGACCCATGCCGAGGATGATGCCGGCGATCATCGTCAGGACGAGCGCCAGCACCAGCGAATTGCCGGAGACCTTGAGGACCAGCGCGCTGAACTCGATGCCGAGGCCGGTCAGCGTGATGACGCCGATGACAATGCCGGCGCAGGCACAGGCGAGCGCGACGATGGCCGCATTACGGGCGCCGTCGAACAAGGCTTTCATCAGGTTCTTCGGCGCCAGGTAGCCGCGCGAGGATTTTCGCAGGCCGGCGGAGACAAGCACGGAAGCGATGCCGCCGAGCGCGGCGAACGATGCACTGTAGCCAGCGAAAAGGAAACCGATAATAGCCGCCAGCGGCAAAAACAGGTGGCCGTCGCGCTTCAGAACGTCTGCGACCCTCGGCAGGTCCGGTTTCGGCAGGCCACGCATACCGGTCCGCTTGGCCTCGAAATGGACGGCCAGGAAAACGGCCAGGAAATACATCACCGCCGGGATCAGGGCGAAGCCGGCAACGGCGAGATAGCTCGTATTGAGGAATTCCGCCATGACGAAGGCCGCCGCGCCCATGATCGGCGGCATGATCTGGCCGCCGGTGGAAGCGACGGCCTCGACTGCGCCGGCGAATCCCGGGCGGTATCCCAGCTTCTTCATGAGCGGGATCGAGAACGTGCCCGTCGTCATGACATTGGCGACGGCGCTTCCCGAAACGGTACCGAATAGGCCGCTGGTGATGCAGGCGACCTTGGCCGGACCGCCGGCGGTATGGCCCGCCAGTGCCAGCGCGAAATCCATGAACAGCCGGCCGGTCCCGGTCCGTTCGACAAGCGAGCCGAAGATGATAAACAGCACGACATAACTCGCCGAAACGCTGACCGGGATGCCGAAAATGCCTTCCGTGCCGAGGTACATCTGCTCCATCAGCTGGGCGAGATCCGCGCCGGCGAAGAAGATCGCGTAGGCGAGAAAGGCCGCGGCGGTGACAGGCATCGCCAGGCCGATCGTACGGCGCGACCCCTCCAGTACCAAGAGAACCATCAGCGATCCGAGTACCCAGTCCTCGCGGCGCAGATCGTCGACATAGATCATCCGGTTGTCGATGTAGTCGTTGGCGACGATGATGTAGCCGGAAACGACGATGCCGAGCAGCGCGAGCACGAGTCGCGACCAGTCTGGCCTGTTGATCTCGCCGCGCTCCGGACCCGGATAAATCAGGAACGCCAGCACCAGCGCGAAGCCGACGTGCACGGCACGAAACGTCAGCGCGTCGGGCGCGCCGAACCAGGCCGTGTAGAGATGGTATGCCGCCATCGCAAGGCCGATGGCGGTGATGCACCGGCCGGCCATGCGTTCAAATCGGCTCATCGGGATCCTCCCCGCGGGCGGCGACGGATCCGGTGCGCTTGCCCCGGATCAGTTTGCCGGAAGCCGGACGGCGACCCGTGCCGTCCGGCCGTTGCCATCAGGACGCGTCAGAGCGCGCCTTTTTCCTTGTAGAACCGCTCGGCGCCGGCATGCATCGGCACGCCCGTCTCGACCGCCATCGATTCCGGGGTTGCCTTGCCGACTGCCTTGGCGACGGACGCCAGATCGGGCACGGATGCGGCGAGATTGGACAGCACGCCATAGACGAGATCGGCATCGAGATCGCAACGCGCGATGATGTGCGTGGAGTAGCCGATCGTCGGCACGTCGGCGTCCTGACCGGGATAGCTCTTGGCTGGAACGACGATGCGC
>DATHRP010000307.1:0-3576 GCA_035465195.1 Afifellaceae bacterium
TTACCGTGCCGGAGCCGATGGAGACGGTCTTCGTCTCATGGTTCGAGGGCGGCGAGGTGTTCCGCTCCGGCATGGTCTGGCAGCGCGGCGGCGGCCGCATCTTCTATTTCCGGCCGGGCCACGAGACCTATCCGATCTACCACAATCCGGAGATCCGGCAGGTGCTGCGCAACGCCGTCCTCTGGCTCCGCAACCCGGCGCCGGCATGGCGCGGCATCGAAGAGGCGCCGCAGGTGCCGGCCGGCGAGGCGCCGGAGCCGATCACGCCGAAGGGCCCGTCGCTCCACGGCGAGGACGACGAGGGCTTCCGCTGACGCTCCCTCGTTCGGGTCGCGAATATTTCAGAAGACCAGCCGGCGGTCCGTTCGCGGAACGGGTCGCAGCATGTCCGGGCCCGGATGGACCGGGCGCGGCGGCGTCTCGATACGCTGCGGCTGGCCCGTCTCGGCGGCGCGCTCGATCGCCCGCATCGCCCGCACGTCGGCGAGGCCTTCCTCGCCATCCGCCTCGGGCCGCACATTGTTCAGGATGCAGTCGGAGAAATAGGCCGTCTGCGCCCCGAAATGATCGATAGACGGCGAGGTCTTCTCGAACACGGTGGTCTCTTCCTGCCTGAGACGCAGCGTCGTGTCGGTCTCGAAGCTGAAGCCCGGATCGAGCGTCAGCTCGCCCTTGGTGCCGAGCACCCGGTACATGTCGACCGAGGCCGCCCCGAAACTGACGATGAACTGGGCGAAGCGCTCGCCCGGGAAGCGCAGGGTCACGGCGATGGTCTCCTCGACCTCGGTGAAGCGCGGGTCGCCGTCGCCGTGGCCCTTCATGGCGATGGCCTCGACCGGCTCCGCGCCGAAGACGTGCCGGGCGGCGTTCAGGCAGTAGACGCCGATATCCTGCAGCGGCCCGCCCCAGTGCTCGGCCTTGAGGCGGTGGTTGCCGGGCGGAGACTGGAAGGAGAAGACCGAGGTGAACAGCTTGGGCTCGCCGATTGCGCCGCCCCGGATCTGTTCCAGTAATTCAACTGTGCCGGGGTCGTTGTGCAGCCGGTAGGCCGTCATCAGCCATGTGCCGGCGTCTTTGGCGGCGGCGATCATCGCCTCGCATTCCTCGACCGTGGTGGCGAGCGGTTTTTCCACCAGCGCATGTTTGCCGGCCTTCGCCGCACGGATGGCGTAGTCGGCATGCATGGAGTTGGGAAGGGCAATGTAGACCGCATCGACGACATCGTCGGCGAGCATCTCCTCGTAGCGGTCGTAACCGTAGACACGGTCGATGCCGTGGAACTCGGCCAGCTTGGCGGCATGGTCGGGGTTGCCGCTGACGATCGCCGTCATTTCGGAGTTTCCGGTCTGCGCGACGGCCGGCATGAAGGCGATCTGCGAACTCCATCCGGCGCCGACCACGCCGTATCGTACTTTTGTCATGGGCTCCTCAACGAAAAGGGCCCCCGGTAAGGGGCCCTTTCCTGTGTTCAGCGGTGGTTACTTCGCCAGGCAGCTGTCGACGTTGGCCTTGGTGCAGACGTCGAGGCCCGTATAGATCGGGTCTTCGACCGATTTGCCTTCGGCGAGGTCCTTCATGATGTACATGGCCTTGTAGCCCATCTCGAAGGGACGCTGGCCGACCTGTCCGACCGACAGGCCGTCCTTCAGCTGTTCCATCTGCATCGGCAGCGTGTCGGCGACGATGATCGACATTTCGCCGGAATCGAGCTTCGCCTTGTAGGGCTCGGCCGCCTGCCGGTAGGCATTGTCGAACCACTGCGTGAACGCGCCGGTGGAGATGAAGGCAGTCAGGTCCGGGTTGGCCGCCAGGATGTCGGTCATGCCCTGGATCGCCTTGTTGCCGTCGTCGTCGGTGATCAGCGGACAGCCGGAGATTTCGGTCCAGCCGTTCTGGCCGCTGAGCGGCGAACCGGGAGGATCGCCCAGCTTCTCGCCGGAAAGCGTTTCGCGGATACCGAGCAGACGCTCATTGTGGTTGGCCGCAGCCGCGCCGCCGGTCTGCAGGCAGACCGTGCCGCCGTCCGGATGGCGTTCCATGGCGATCTTGGCGAGGTTGACGCCGATATCGTAGTTCTTGGTGCCCACGAAAGTCGCACGGGTCGCCATGTCATCGGACAGCAGGTCGGCGTCCCAGGTCATCACCGGAATGCCCGCATCCACGGCAGCCTTCAGGGCCTTGGCCATGGCCGGCGCGTTGGACGGCGAAACGGCGATGCCGTCGACGCCCTTGGAGATCAGATCCTGGACGATCTGGATCTGCTCCATCTCGGTGTGCTCGCCCGGGCCGATATATTCGCAGGTCACGTCCGCCAGCTCTTCCTGGGCCTTGTAGCAGCCGTCACGGGCCAGGTCGAAGAACGGGTTGTTCATCGCCTTGGGCACCAGCGCGAAGGTATATTCCGCTGCCGATGCGACGCTCGGGGCGATGAACGCCGCGAACAGGGCTGTGGTCATCAGTCTTTTCATTTTACTCCTCCTTATTGTACCGGACTCGTCACTCGTGTTTTGCTTCCGGTCCGCTCAGGACCGGCGGCGGTTTCGGATCTGTTCGAGGAGCACGGCGAGCACCAGGAACAGACCAACGAAGAACTGCTGCCAGAGCGCGTCGATGCCCGCCAGCAGAAGCGAATTGCGGATGAGCTCCATAAGGCCGGCGCCGATCGGCGCGCCGACGGCATAGACCACGCCGCCCATCAGGTTGGCGCCGCCGATCACCGAAGCGGCGATCACGTTGAGCTCGTAGGTGAGGCCGAGAGCGTTCGTCACCGAGCCGAACCACCCGACGATCAGGAAGGCGGCGAGGCCGGCGCACAGCGAGCAGATCATGTAGACCGACACGATGACGCGCTCCACCGGAATGCCGGAAAGCTTGGCGGCCTGCGCGTTCCCGCCGATGGCGATCACCCAGCGTCCCCAGGTCGAATAACGCCAGACCCACGCGAAAACTCCGGTCAGGATGATCAACACCCAGACCGGGTTGGGCACGCCGATGACACTTTCGCCGCCGATCCATTCGAACAGCTCCTGGTCCGGCCCGAACGAATAGATCATCTTGTTGTTGGACACGACCATGGCGATCGAGCGCGCCATGGCCAGCATGCCGAGCGTCACCACGAAGGGCGCCATTCGGAGATAGGCGATCAGCACGCCGTTGATCAGGCCGACGATCGCCGCCGTTCCCATGCAGGCGATGAAGCCGAAGACGATGCCGTGGCCGGCCTGCATCACCAGTCCGGCGGCGATGCCGGTGAGCCCCATCAGCGAGCCGACTGAAAGGTCGATGCCGGCCGTGCAGATCACCGCCGACATGCCCAGCGCCATGATGCCGAAAAAGGCGAAGTTGCGCGTGATGTTGAAGAAGTTGCGCTCGGTCAGGAACACGTCGGAGACGAAGGACATCACGACGCCGATCGCCAGGATCGCCACGAACACCCAGAACGGCTGGGTGCGCATGATGGCCTGCAGGCTCGACGATTCCTGGCGCAGCGTAACGGTATCGTCGATCTCGGCGTGGCTCTTCTGGCTGATGTCGGTCATGCGTGCTCGATCGCCCCGGTAATCAGGCCCGTAACCT
>DATHRP010000308.1:0-3906 GCA_035465195.1 Afifellaceae bacterium
TAGAGCGCCTGGTCGGCACGTCGCATCAGGGCCTCGGCCGTGTCGGACGGCCCCTGGAACTCGGACACGCCGACGCTGACAGTCACGGGAATGGAATCCCCGGCACTTGTGTTGAACACCTCGCCCTCGACATCCTGTCGCAAACGGTCGGCGACATTCGTTGCATGCTTCAGGTCGGTTTCCGGCATCACGACCACGAATTCCTCGCCGCCGTGGCGCACGACGAGGTCGATGCCCCGGACGCTCTTCTTCAGCCGGTGGGCGAATTCGCGCAGTACGTCGTCGCCGGCATCGTGGCCGTAAGTGTCGTTGATGCCCTTGAAGAAATCGAGGTCGAAGGCCAGCACCGACATCGGCTTGCCCGCGTTGGCGGAGCGTTCGACAAGCGACCGCAGATGGCTGTCGAGATAGCGCCGGTTATGCAATCCGGTGAGCGGGTCCGTGATCGCCAGTTCCACCGCGTTGGTGACCATGCCGCGCAGCCTGTCGGCATAGACCTTGCGCCGAAGCTGGGTCTGCACGCGGGCTCTGAGCTCGTTCACCTCGATCGGCCGGATAATGTAATCGTTGACGCCGAGATCGAGCGCCCTCAGCAGCATCGGCTTCTCGTCGGGATCGGAGATCAGCAACACGGGCGTATAGCGCGTATTCTCGATCATCTTGACCTGGGAGCAGAACCGCAAACCATCCGAGCCGGACAGATTGAGGCTGGTGATGATCAGGTCGTAGCCCACCGTCTCCGCCAGGTGAAACGCGACGGCCGGATCGGCCTGCTGGTCGATCGAAAAGTCGTCGCCCAGCGCGCTCTTCACCTTTTCGATTGATGACGGCCGGTCGTCGACCAGCAGAACACGGCCGTCGAACTGGCGGTTGGTGGAAAAGATCTCGGTCGTGTCTACGCCGACGGACTGCATCGTCGCGGCGCGAAGGCTGAGCTCGTCGGTCATCATCTTGAGCCGGAGCAGGCTCTTGACCCTTGTGATCAGTGCGATCTCGCTGACCGGCTTGGTAAGAAAATCGTCGGCACCGGCCTCAAGGCCCTTGATCCTGTCCTGGGCACCATCGAGTGCGGTGACCATGACGACGGGAATATGCGCCGTTTCCGGCATGTCCTTCAGACGCCGGCACACTTCCAGCCCGTCCATGCCTGGCATCATGACATCGAGGAGCACCAGGTCGACACGGTCCCTGATGGCGATATCCAGCGCATCCTGCCCGTTCAGGGCCGTCTTGACGTCGAAGTACTCCGCCTTCAGCCGAACTTCGAGAAGCCGGACATTGGCGAGGACGTCATCGACTACAAGGATACGCGCTGTCATGTCGACCGGGTCCCGAGCTAGGCAGCGCCGACATAGGTCTTGACGGTTTCGACGAACGTCGACACCGAAATCGGCTTGGACAGATAGCCTTCGCAGCCACCCTGCCTGATACGCTCTTCGTCTCCCTTCATGGCAAAGGCCGTGACGGCGATAACGGGAATGTCGCGCAGTCGATCATCCTGCTTGATGATCCGCGTCACCTCCAATCCCGATATTTCCGGCAGCTGAATGTCCATGATGATCAGGTCCGGCTTTGCCTCTTTCAGCATCTCCAATGCCTCATGACCGTTACGCATCGGCAACGTCTCGTAGCCGTTGGCACGCAACAGGTCATTGAAGAGCTTCATGTTTAGATCGTTATCTTCAACGATCATCACTGTTTTTGGCATTCGATCACCGCATTAATTGGCGCAAAAGTCGCTCAAATGTCTTGAGAAACTGCTACCGGACTTTTACCCTTTTTATACAGGCTTAAGGAATTGCCAACGCTGCCGCACGCAGGAATTGCAAACCTCATGGCACAGAACCGACCGAACGTGCCGGACACCGATTCAGAAATACTCGCAATTGGCGCTCTTGCCTATATTGCAGGCGAACCTGAACTGCTCCATCGCTTTCTCGCATTGACTGGCCTCCAACCGTCAGAGATTCGATCAGCCGCTCGTGAGCCCGGGTTTCTGGCAGGAGTTCTGGACTTTTTGATGGACCATGAAAGTATATTGATAACCTATGCGGCATCGATCAACCGGTCCCCAAAGGATTTCATCACGGCGCGGGACACTTTATCGCCATCAACCACGCCATAAACATGGCACCGAGGGTCCGTATGGCCTGCCGCCGCAGGAAATGGTTATAGGATAGTTAACCGCAAATCAGGCGCTCCGACGATGCCCGCCCTGTGCCGAGACTGCTTCGATACCCGGCTTCGCACCGACGGCCGATGCGCATCGTGCGGCAATCCGCGAACGGTATCGCACGACGAACTCTTCCGCCTGCCGATCGCCCACATCGACTGCGACGCCTTCTACGCGGCCATAGAGAAACGCGACAATCCGGAACTGGTCGACCGCCCCGTCATCGTTGGCGGCGGCCACCGCGGGGTCGTATCCACCGCCTGCTACATCGCCCGCACCAGCGGCGTGCATTCGGCGATGCCGATGTTCAAGGCGCTGAAGGCCTGTCCCGGGGCAACCGTCATCAAGCCCGACATGCAGAAGTACGTTCGGGTCGGCCGCGAAGTTCGTGCCATGATGCAGGAACTGACGCCAGCGGTCGAACCGCTGTCGATCGACGAAGCGTTTCTCGACCTGTCCGGAACGGAGCGCATGCACGGCGCTCCGCCTGCAATCGTGCTGGCACGCTTTGCAGACCGCATAGAACGGGAGATCGGTATTTCGGTGTCGATCGGCCTCAGCCACAACAAGTTCCTTGCCAAGGTCGCATCGGATCTCGACAAGCCGCGCGGCTTTTCGGTCATCGGGATGGATGAGACGATCCGGTTTCTCTCCCGCCAGCCGGTCTCCGTCCTCGGGGGCGTTGGCAAGGCCATGCAGCGCACGCTCGCGCGTGACGGCATCACGACGATCGGCCAGTTGCAGAAGCTGGACCAGAAGGTGCTCGCCGACCGCTACGGCTCGATCGGCCTCAGGCTGGCACAGCTCTCGCGCGGCCAGGATGTCCGTTCCGTCAAGTCGGACAGCAAGGCGAAGAGCATTTCGTCGGAAACGACATTCTTCAACGATCTGCACCTGGAAGTGGACCTTATGCCGATCCTCCGCCGGCTCAGCGAAAAGGTCTCCTCAAGATTGAAGGACAAGGGGCTTGCCGGCCGGACAGTCGTCCTCAAGCTCAAGACCGCGGACTTCAAGCAACGCACGCGGAACGTCCAGCTGGCAGATCCGACCCAACTCGCCGACAGGATATTCCGGGCCGGCAGGACTCTGCTGGCTAGAGAACTCGACGGAACGCGCTTCCGCCTGATCGGTATCGGCGTCAGCGACCTGTCCGGCAACGACCGTGCCGAAGCCGAGGATTTTCTCGATCCGGACGCCGGCAAGCGTGCCCGCGCCGAGCATGCCATGGATTCGATCCGCGCCCGTTTCGGCAGCGAACAGGTCAGCACAGGGATGACGTTCACGACGCGCCCGAAACACAAGCCGCAGAAGGGTCAGTCCTGAGCGAGCCTTATCGCACCGCGCATTCGGAGATATCGAGCGCGTCGAGCTTTTCCAGCGTACCGGAAAGGACATAATCCCCGTAGTTCATCTTCAGGTCGCGCGTGACGCCGTTTTCGTAAAGCGTGAAGCTCAACTGGTAATCGGGTGTCCGCTCTCCGGTCTGCTCCGCATTTTCCTTGGTGTTGGAAAAATAGGCCATTGAAACCGGCCAGCCGGTCTTGCCGCTGATCAGGCCCGTCGCACCCTTGTTCTCGTCCGCCGTACCGATCACGGCTGATACGACATCGGTGCGTTCCCCCTGCCCGGCGCCCTCGTAGATATTCGTCGAGAAGAAGTGCTGCTTCCGGCGCGCGGCTTCCAGCAGCGCCAGAAGATGCTGGCTCGGGAACATGACGGGCCGTTCGAACGTC
>DATHRP010000309.1:0-2725 GCA_035465195.1 Afifellaceae bacterium
GACCGGCATAGGGCTCGCCCTCATCGGGCAATTTGCCGCCGGCGGTGAACGGCCGGAAATAGCGGAAGCGGATTCCGCGCCCCTCCAGATGATCCTCCATCAGGCCGAGGAATTCCGCCTCGACGTGCTGGATCACGCAGATCGTGCTCACGCTTGCCGCCTCCATGCAGCGGCGGAGTGCCCGCCGGCCGCGCTTCCGCCGTTGGTCGGTTTTCGCATCACGGCCACGCGGTCATTCACCTTGCCTGGCGGCCATTATCGCGGTGGCGAGATCGCCGGCCTCCACACCGGGAATATCCAGCGAAAGATCGACAATCGCCGCCTCGGCCGCCCGTGTCAGCTCGTCCTGGTCCAGTTCGGTTCCTCGAAGTCGTTCGCCGAGCATCTCGATTCCGTCCTCCGGCAGGCAGGTGAAATCGCCGGCGAGCACCAGGCTCTCGACCCGGCCATCGCGCGACAGCAGGTGCACCCTGATCATGCCGCCCCTTGCCTTGTGGGCGCCCTCGCCGAGATGCGTGCCCTCGGAAATCTTGACGCCCATTTCCGACCATTTGCGGCCCTTCCGATAGGTCCAGACCGGTTCGGAAAGCGCGCGCTCCTCTCCCTCGATCGCCTGCAGTTCCTCGGTCGTCGGATCGTCCTCGACCGGTTCCACCGACAGCACCTCGGCGCAGTGACGCAGGAATTTCCGCTTCACCGCTTCGCGCTCCGGCAGGTCGGTCATCTCCCGCGCCATCGTCGTCATGTAATCATCGAGCGTCTGTTTCAGCTTGTCGCGGAATTTCTCCGACGGCACCTTGAGGCAGCGCGACATGGTCTCGGTATCGAAATCGAACATGAAGCTGCCGACCATCACGGTCGCCTCGCCGATGCTGGCCGCGCCCGTGCCGCCGATCTTACGGCCGGCCACATGGATATCGTTGATCGGACGGTACTCGGCGGCCACGCCCAGTTCGCGATAGGTGCGGACGGCGGGCTCGATGAAACGCGGATAGAGGTTGGCGGCAAACTGCGGCGCCTTTTCCCGCGGATACATGAAGTGGAAGAACATCTGGTTTCGGTCGAGGTAGACGGCTCCGCCGCCGACGTGGCGCCTGATGATCTGAAGCCCTTGCGATTCGCAGAATTCCTCGTCGACTTCCCTGGCGACTTCCTGATGGATTCCGACACACACATAGGGCGTTTCCGGATTGACCAGCGTCAGCACAGGGTCCGACTGCGCCGTGATGGTTCGAGCAACGCCGTGATAGACCGCCTGGCTTCGAACGGCCGGGACATATCCGAAATCCAGAACACGAAGCCTCATCACCGTCTCCCTTTTTCCTTTTGCATGCAGTATTGAATTCGGGTGAATAGAGTTCAAGGGTTGGCAATGAGCATACGCCGAATTCAGGTTCCGCATCGTTCGCATGGGCGCCTACAGCCCGGTGGCGGCCCTGATCATAAACGCTTGCAACGGCGCGAGATTGCGGGGCATCATGAAATCGAAGGGCATTACGAACAACAAGACTAGGTGTTACCGGCGGTGAATTTCGAGACCTTCTCACAGGCAAATCTTTTTCTTTTGTGGTCGATTTTCGCGGTCGCGATCGTGCTTGGTGCGGCGATCAACAAGACCAATTTCTGCACGATGGGCGCCGTCTCCGACGTCGTGAACATGCGCGAATGGGGACGCATGAGGGCCTGGCTCCTGGCCATCGCGATCGCGGTTTTCGGCGTCGGCATCCTCGAAGCCGTGAACCTCGCCGCACCCAGCCAGGCCTTCCCGCCCTATCGTTCCGGACAGCTTGCCTTCGCGGAAAACATCATCGGCGGGTTCATGTTCGGCGTCGGCATGTCGCTCGCCGGCGGCTGTGCCAACAAGTGCTTTGTCAGGATCGGCGGCGGCAATTCGAAATCGCTCGTCGTCTTCCTGATCATGGCGCCGATCGCCTATTTCATGATCCGTCCGTTCCCCGGTTCGGACCAGACGCTCTACAGTCTGCTGTTCTATCCCTGGACCCAGCCGCTTACACTCAATGTCGGACCGTCGCAGGATATCGGCACGCTGCTGGCGGGTACCGAAAGCGCGGGAGCCGCGCGGATCGTGCTGGCAGCAGGCCTCGCTCTGGCGCTTCTCTGGTTCGTCTTCAGATCCGCCGAATTCCGCCGGGACCGCGACAACATCATCGGCGGCCTGGTCGTCGGTATTGCCGTGCTGACAGTCTGGTACCTGACCAGCAATGCGCTGATCACGGCCGACGGCGATACCTATTCGCCGCTGCAATATGCAACGGACTGGGACTTCTTCGCCGAATCGGAGGCGGGCAAGCCCGCCGATATCGCCGCGCTGGCGCCGCAGTCGTTCACCTTCGTCAACCCCATGGGCCAGACGTTCGGCGCCGCCATCCATGGTTTCGATCCTGCCTATTTCACATACCCGATGATGGGACTGTTCGGGACGGCGGTCGGCTCCCTGATCTGGTCGTTGGCGACGGGCAGGTTCCGGCTGGAATGGTTCCGGGATCGCGACGATGTCGTCCGCCACGTCGCCGGCGCCGTGCTGATGGGCTTTGGCGGCATTCTGGGCATGGGCTGCACCATCGGTCAGGGCGTGACCGGCGTTTCCACGCTCGCGCTCGGCTCGTTCCTGACACTGATCTCGATCATCTTCGGCTGCGCGCTTGCCCTGAAGGTCCAGCTGTACCGGATCTACTACGAAGGCGAGGCGAGCATCCTGGCGGCG
>DATHRP010000310.1:0-6648 GCA_035465195.1 Afifellaceae bacterium
CCCGGCAGCGGGAAGCCCACCGTGCCCGCACGCCGCTCGCCCTCATAGGGATTGGAGGTGTTCATGTTGGTTTCCGTCATGCCGTAGCGCTCGAGGATGCGGTGTCCGGTCCGGGCTTCGAACTCCCGGTGTGTTTCCGCCAGCAGCGGCGCGCTGCCGGAAACGAACAGACGCATATGCGCGACGAGATCGCGGTTGAAGCGCGGGTCCGCCAGCAGCCGCGTATAGAAGGTCGGCACGCCCATCATGCTGGTCGCCCGCGGCAGCGCCTCCAGCACCGCGTCCACGTTGAATGCCGGTTGGTAGATCATCGAACCGCCGCAGGCGGCGATGACGTTGCTGGCGACGAAAAGGCCGTGCGTATGGAAGATCGGCAGGGCATGCAACAGCACGTCGGCCTCGGTGAAGTGCCAGTAGTCGACCAATGCCAGGGCATTCGACAGCAGGTTGTCGTGGGTCAGCATCGCGCCCTTGGACCGGCCCGTGGTGCCCGACGTGTAGAGGATCGCCGCCAGATCGTCTGCGCCGCGGGCAACCGGTTCGAACGCGGTATCGCCGCTTGCGGCCCTGTCCGAAAGGCTGCCCGAACCGTCGGCGTTGAGCGTCAGCAGCCCGGCCTCGGCGTCGCCTGCGATCGGCGCCAGGCTGGCCCTTGCCGCCTCGTCGCAGACGAGCAGTTTCGGCTCCGCGTCGCCGACGAAATAACCGATCTCGGCCGGCGTATAGGCCGTGTTGAGGGGCAGGAACACGGCGCCGGCCCGCACCGCGGCGACGTAAAGCGCCAACGCATCGGGCGATTTCGTCACCTGTACGGCGACCCGGTCGCCCGGCGCCACCCCGGCCTCGACGAGCGCGAAGGCGATACGGCCGCTCTGGTCGAGGAATTGCCGGTAGGATCGCACCGAACCGTCAGGCAGGTGGAGGAACGGCCGGTCGTCGTCGAGCCTTCGGGTAAACAGCGCGTCGAATAGGTGGTTGGTCATTTCGTCAGGCAGCCATGCTCGGATCGTCGGACTCTTGCCCGGGCGGGCCGCCAAGCACTATGCCCTAGGACGACGCGCGACAACCCCGTCCCGCAAGCCGTTTTCGCCGTCGTGCTGGGTGACGGTCCGCCGGTTCAGCCGGCCTTGCTGCGCCGGCGCAGGCGCGCCGCGCCGATCCCCGCCAGTCCGGCGGCGAACAGCGGCAATGCCGCGGGCACCGGCACCGGCGATATGGTGGCCAGCAGCAATTCCTCGGTGTTGCGCGCCGAACTGTAGGGGATCTGTCCGGATACGAAGGTCAGCTTCGCCCAGAATGTCGGCGCGGCCGCATTGACGAGGATCTCGATGATCTGCTTGTCCGGATCGGCCGAGACAACGAACGGGTTGGGCACGCTGGTGATCAGCGCCAGCGAGGTCGCAAGCGAATCGAAGATCTCGATCGATTCGAGGAATGACCCCGGATCGTTGACGCCCGAAAGGTCGAGGTCGTCGAATTCGAGCCGCAGCAGGTTGGAACCGGACACCACCGGATCGAACCTGAGATACATGTCCAGCGTGCCGCCGGAACAGGAATCGGTACCGCCGCCGCTGCAGGTGTCGGACGATGTGCCGGTGCCGACGCCGAACGTGCCGGAATCGGCCGAAGACAGCGGCACGAAGAACCGGATCGTACCATCCGCCCCGACATTGCCGGCGGCGACCGCCGTATTGCTGCCGATACCGTCGACTGGCGCGCCGATCGTCGCCGCCACCGCCGGACCGCCCGACAGGCAGCTTGAAAGGATCGCCGCGGCAAGGCCGAAGCGCGCTAGAGAACGTCTCATGTTCAACCCCCGGTCGAATAGCCGTACCCGTTCATCGTACCGCCGCGACCGGATCGGCATTGACCCACCAACGGTGTTGTCAAACCGACACCCGAAGCCGCCGCCGCACGGACAGCCCGATGAATTTCCGAAAAGTAAACCCCCGCGCCGAAGTGACTATAACGGAAATTTTTCTGCTGTCAGCAGGGTTTATAAAAATGGTTACGGGTCGGCTGAAGGGCAGGACGGCCCGGTCCGGTTAACAATACCGTTTTACCATCGTTCCAATTTTCGCGCTCAGGTTAAGCTTTTGGCAATATATTCCGCCAAACGGGAGAGGAGCGGAATCCATGCGCATCATTGCGTTGGCTGCGGCCCTGTTCGCGGTCGGTTTCGGTGTCGTTGCCATCGGTCAGCAGGCCTTCGGCCTTTATCGGCCGGCCGGTTTGTCGGCACCGGCGCACCACGGGACGACTGCAGGCCGGAAAGAGACCGCGGCCGCGAAGACCAAGACCTATGCCGACTATCTCGCCGAGGCGGAAACCGCCTTTGCGCGGATGGACCGGACATGCTCGGCGGATGACCGACAGGCGTTCGGCCGGGCTTTCCACCAGCTTCTTGCCGCCACGCGCGCCTTGCGGACCGGACGGATCGCGCCCGGCGACGTCGGCCCGGCGATAGCCCGCTCCATCAGCGGAGCCAGGCCGGATTCGCTGCTGGTCGATGCCGCCCTGTCGCCCGGCGGCGCGGTTTTTGCCCAGGTCTTCGACGCGACGCGACGCGGCGTGCTGACGGAATTCGACCTGCCGCCGGGCATGAGCGTGCTGATGGCCTCGCACGTGAACAATGCGCGCGCGCTTGAGGGCGACGACGTCGATCCCCTTTCGGCGATGAAGGTGAACCGGCCGACACGCTGCCTGCCGCTCTGAGGTCCATACCGGGAATCGGCCCCAGAATCGGCGACGCCGACCGCTGATGCGGCCGGCGTCTGCCTGTCGGGAGGCAGCCCTGTCGGTTTGTGGCCGGGGGTGGAGGTGTGCGGCGCCGGCCGGCCGTCAGGACTGCCTGTCCGGTCAGGACCGGGTCAATGCCCGCCCTGATGGGCGCAGGCCGTGTGCATCGCCTCGACGTGACGATGGTCTGTACCGCAGCAACCGCCCATCACGACCAGGTTCGGCAGCAGCTCGCGAAGCTCGCGGTACTGGCCGCCGAGCTCTACGGGATCTCCGTCGTCGAGCTCCTCGGCCTCGTCAAGCTCGGCATGGCTGAGCCGCGAGGCGTTCGCCCTCAGACCGCCAATCCGTTCAACCCAGGCGCCGCCCTCGCGCAGCACGTCCTCGAAGTGTGTCGGGTGGGCGCAGTTGATCATGTAGTAGGACGGTCCCTTGCCGGTGGCGCGGTCGACCAGCTCGATGGCATCCTTCAGGCTTTGTCCGGTCGGCAGCCGGCCGTCGGTTTCCACCGTGAACGATATCACCACCGGCAGTCCCGCCTCGATGGCGGCCAGCGTCACGCCGATCGCTTCTTCGGCGTAGGTCATGGTGATCGCGGTGACCATGTCGGCGCCGGCTTCCGCGAAGGCCTTGATCTGTGCGCGATGATAGTCGCGCGCCTCGTCCGCCCTCATCATCTTGCCGGGGTCGTAGCCGTCTCCGCGCGGACCGACGCAGCCGCTCACCACGAACGGGGCGTCCGGCGTCTCGAATTCGTCACGGATCTCGTGCATCATGGCGATCGCCTGCCGGTTCACGTCGGCCATGGCTTCGACGGAATAGTTGAGCTTGTCGCCCCAGTCCTGGCTGGCGCGCCAGGTCGGGCTTTCCAGCACGAAACCCGTACCGCGATCGCGGGCGATGCCGGCATATTTGCGGAAATACTTCTCCAGCGCGGCCCGGCCTCCGTCGCTCTTCAGAAGGTCGAAGGCGGCGAAATAGGGCAGGTCCTGGCCGTCATGAAAGATCAGCGTGGTTTCGATGCCGCCGTCGGTCAGGAAGGCCTTTCCGGCCAGTTGCGGCAAAGCGTTTCTGTAGCGTGTCTGCATGTCACTCTCCATGGTTCTTGTCGGCTCAGTTGATGAAATTCAGGCTGCGCGTCGGCTTACCGGAACACACCGACCGTTCGGCGGCATTGCCTCGGCTTCCGCCATCCGGATATGGCGGGCGATCATCGGATGCACCGCCGAGGGATGGGTGAACGGCGCCATGTGGCCGGCATCCGGAATGACCGACAACCGTGCGCCGTCGATCGTCTCCGCAAGCATCTCGGTGACCCGCAAGGCCGGCAGCGGCGATTGCAACCCCATGATCAGTTGCACCGGCATGGTGAGATCGCCGGCGGTTGCCAGCGGCCAGTCCTCGGCGAATGCGGCCTTGAAATCCTCGACCACCTGGGCGCACTGACCCGCCAGGCGGAGCCGGGCATCGGCCGGCAACGACATCCAGTATCCCCTGCCGTTCCAGAAATCGACGAAATGTGCCATGCCGAGCGCCGGGTTTCCGCCATCGACCGATTTCCGCATCGTCCCGGCGACGGATTCGATTTCGCCCAGCAGCTGCCGTTCCGCCGGTCCGGCCTGGCCGAGCAGGTGGAACGTGACCGGTTCGATAAGGGTCAGGCTGGCGATCAGGTCCTGGCGGAGCAGTGCCACCTTCAGGGCCAGAGCGCCGCCGGCGGAATGACCGACAAGATGCACGGGACGCCCGCAGGCGACCAGCATCGCGGCGATCCGCTCCGCGCGTTCCGGCATACCGGCTTCGACGACCGTCTCCGGACTGCCTGCGCTGCCGTAGCCCGGCGTATCCGGGGCGAGGAACCGGAATTCCTCGCCCAGATAGGCTGCAAGTCCGGCCCAGTGCCGCCCGTTCGCTGCCGAGCCGTGAAGGGCCGCGACGGGAACCGTTGGATCGGCCGCGGCCGCCCGGACTGTGATGTCAGCGCGGATCATAGCACCGCCTCCGTTCATGCCCGCCGTTGTAGATCACTGACGCCAGTTCCGAACGATCCAGGCCGATGTCGCGCAGGACATGGCCGCTGAGGTCGCGCATCAGGCGAAGATTGCGGCGCCTGATCGAATTCTCGCGTCTGCGGGCGCGCCAGGCGGCAACCGCGTGCAGAAAATTGCCGACGCGTATCATGACTGGACGGTCGCCGGCATGTCCGCCGGAAGGCCCGATGGGAGATGCCCCGATAAAGGTAGCCATGTCGAAAACTCCTTGCTTGTGCCGCGGCGATGTAGGCAGCCGCTGTTTCAGGCTGATTTCACCGGCGCGGCAAAAGAGTTTCATTTGTGTCTGGACGGCGGCCCGGGGTTGGACTTACGTGAACGTCATCTCGGGGCCGGAGTTTCGCGGTTTCCGCGCCGTTAACCGCTGCGGTCGGCGGCCGGCCGCGGAAACAATTGAAACATTCCAAAAATATTCGGAAAAGCGAATGAAACAGACGGGGAATACGCTGTCGCCCGGTGCCTGCAAATTCAGGCGAAAAAACAAAAACAAATAAGTATAACAGACCGAGCGGAGTAGAATGCCCAAGCGCAGAGGGGTTGCGTCGGACGTGGGGCGTGAAACGGGATTTGCCGAGTTCGATTCAGCGGGGAAACTGAGCCTGGCCAACCAGGCCTTTCTCGACCTGATCGGGACGGAAGGCCCGGACCCGCAGGATGCCGCCGGCAGCGATTGCCGCGAACTCCTGAGGAAAGTCTTCGAGTCGTTCGACAGGTTGAACGGTGCCGAATGGCCTGTGCCGCAGGCGAAGAGGGGCAAGAAGTCCGACCCGGTCGAGCAGGCGATCGCCCGCTGGGCAGCATCGGAACACGGCGCGATCGAAGCCCGCTGCGCCGACGGCCGCTGGTATCTTCTGACCTCCTACCCGAAACCGGACGGCGGCATCACCTTCATCGCCGTCGACATGACGGAGCAGAAGAACGCCGAACTCGAGAAGCACGACAGCGACGAGATGCTCCGCCTGATCACCGACAGCCACCCGCTGCCGGTCTGGGTGGCCGACATCGAGACCGGCGAGATCCTCTACGAAAGCCTCGCTGCCTCCAACCTGCTGGGCCGCAAGTGGGATGCCGACAAGGCGCAGTTCATTTCCGGCTATTACCAGCGCCCGGAAGACCGGGAGGCGGTCAAGCGCCTGATGGAGGAAAACGACGTCCTGTTCGACCATGAGGTCGAGTTCAGGAAGTCCGACGGCGAGACGGTCTGGATCTCCGCCAATGTCCGGCGCAGCGAATATCGCGGCCGGCCCGTTTTCGTATCGGGGATATCCGACGTCACGTTGCGCCGCCAGCGCGAGCGCGAACTGGTCGAGGCCCGCGAGCTCCTTGTCGATGCCATCGAATCGCTCACGGAAGGCTTCGCTCTCTACGACCGCAACGAACGGCTGGTGATGTGCAACAGCCGCTACCGGGAGATGAACGAACCCTGTCCGGAGTGCATCGAGGTCGGCAAGACATGGTCGGAGATCGTCCTCGATTCCGCCCGCGCCGGCCTGTTTCCGGCCGCGATCGGCCGCGAGAAGCAATGGCTCAAGGAACAGGCGCGGGAACTCCGGACCAACCGCTATTCGCGCGAAATGCTGCAATCCAACGGCCGCTGGTATTCCGCCTCGCGCACGCCGACCCGCGAGGGCGGGTTCGTCATCACCCGCATCGATGTCACCGAACGAACCCAGATTGTCGAGGCCCAGCGCCAGTCCGACGCAGTGCTGCGCCAGGTGCTGGACGCCTGCCCGGCGACGATCCAGATGACCAGCGCCGTCGACGGCCGCATCCTCTACCGCACCCCGGCGACGATGGCGCTGTTCGGCGATGCCCGTTCGTCCAAGGACTATTACGTGAATGCAAAGGACCGGGCGGA
>DATHRP010000311.1:0-13308 GCA_035465195.1 Afifellaceae bacterium
TTTGGTTTGGGGCGCGGTAGGAGCACACGTTGACGTTGGCTCTGACCAAGCGCAATTTGGATTTCGGAACCGATGTTCACGGCGAGGTCACTATGGCCGGTACCGCCAGCCTCGGATTTCGTGTCTAGGCTGCCGTGTTGACTCCGCTTCTCCACAAGTTCGGCGATGAATCCATCAAGCTTGTCAAGCGCGGCTTCCATCTCGTCAGGAGCCATGAGTTGTGCGATGTAACCAAGATTTTCTGCGGCATCTTCATGGCCGGAAGCTGTCGCCGCATTCCACCACAAGAATGTGAGGACGACATCCGGTTGCACGCCGGCACCCAGAAGATACATAGCGCCCAGATTGTATTGAGCCTGTGCATTGCCTTGCTCCGCTAGCGGTTGGAACATCTCGAAGGCTGCGGCGTGATCACCACGCTCAAGGGCTTCAAGCCCGTCTTCAAGTCTTCCTGCAGTCGTCGGCAAAGCAATCAGGACAGCGAACACTGAGAGCGCTATTCTGAAAATTACGGTCCTGATACGGCAGAATGCCCCCCCAGCGCGAAATCGAGCGCCGAGTCGGGTCAATACGGATTCGAATGTTTTCATCGCAACCAAGCAATAATATCACGAAGCGCTGAATCACCCAAAGCGTTGCGGCGAAAGAGTGCTGCGCTTAGCCGATGTGTGTAACAAAGGTGCGCAACAATGCTCTACAGACTGGTCCGTCCGATGAAGCGGAAAGGCTCTTCCAATCACCAATTCGTCAAGCGCATCCCGTCCGACATCAGGGCGCGGATGGTCGGCAAGAAGCTCCGTATGGCGAGGTGAAATCGAACGACAAGCGCGGATGGGCATTTGCGCTTTCAAGGGATGGCGAATTACGGTGACAGTTTACTGAATCCCCTTCCTTGCCACTTCCCCGCCGGCTCTGCGGCGCCGAAGTCGACCGGACCCGGACCGCCTCCCTCACCGCCCCGTCCGCTTGCGCCACTCTTCGTACCTGTCCAGGTTCTCCTGCTTCGTCGCAGGGTAGAGCCCGATGATCGAGGCGCCGTTCTGCACCTCCTCGAAAACGAAGTTTTCGTAGCTTTCCATGCCTTCGCATTCTTCAGCGATCTCCTCGGCGAGGTGCGCCGGGATGACCATCACCCCGTCGCGGTCGCCGACGATCACGTCGCCGGGGAAGACGGCGACGTCGCCGCAGGCGATCGGCACGTTTATGTCGATGGCCTCGTGCAGCGTCAGGTTGGTCGGCGCGGACGGGTTGGCGCAGTAGGCGGGAATGTCGAGCCTCCCGATGCCGGCGCAGTCGCGGAAGCCGCCGTCGGAGACCACGCCGGCGACGCCGCGGACGCCCATACGCGCGACGAGGATGGAGCCCGCCGTCGCCGCGCGCGCATTCTTGCGCGCGTCCATCACCAGAACGTGGCCGGGCGGGCAGGTCTCCACCGCGTGGCGCTGCGGATGCTCCGGATTGCGGAAGACGGTGATCGGGTTGCGATCCTCGCGCGCCGGGATGTAGCGCAGCGTGAAGGCCTGGCCGACCATGTTCTCCGGCTTCGGATCGACCGGGGCGACGCCCTGGATGAACTGGTTGCGCAGGCCGCGCTTGAAGAGCGCGGTGGCGATGGTCGCCGTCGAGATCGCCTTGAGCTTGCCGCGGGTCTCATCGGACAGAATGTAGTCGCTCACGTCGGGCTCCTCCTTGCCGTGATTTCGGGTGGTCAGAAAATGTCGGGCTCGCCGGCCGCCGCGCCGAACCCCCTCTGCAGGAAGTCGAAGTCGCAGCCCTGGTCCGCCTGGGTGACGTGCTGCGAGAACATCCAGCCCCAGCCGCGCTCGAAGCGCGGCTCCGGCGGCTGCCACGCTGCGCGGCGCGCCTCCAGCTCCTTCTCGTCGACCAGCATGTCGAGCCGCCGGGCCTCGAGATCGAGCCGGATGATGTCGCCGGTCTGGAGCAGGGCCAGCGGCCCGCCGACGAAACTCTCCGGCGCCACGTGCAGCACGCAGGCGCCGTAGGAAGTGCCGGACATGCGGGCATCGGAGATCCGCAGCATGTCGCGGTGGCCCTGCCTGATCAGCGCCTTGGGGATGGGCAGCATGCCCCATTCCGGCATGCCCGGCCCGCCGACGGGGCCGGCATTGCGCAGCACCAGAACATGGTCGGGCGTCACGTCGAGGTTTTCGTCGTCGACCGCCTTCTTCATCTCCGGATAGCTGTCGAAGACGAGCGCGGGGCCCTTGTGGCGGTGGAACCGCGGATCGCAGGCGGCCGGCTTGATCACCGCGCCGTCGGGGCAGAGATTGCCGCGCAGCACGGCGAGCGAGCCTTCGCGGTAGACCGGGTTGGAGAGCGGGCGGATGACGTCGTCGTTATAGACCTCCGCACCCTCCAGGTTCTCGCCGAGGCTCCTGCCGGTCACGGTCATGACCGAACAGTCGAGCCTGTCTTCCAACTGCCGCATCAGCGCCCGCAGCCCGCCGGCATAGTAGTAGTCCTCCATCAGGTAGGTCTCGCCGGAGGGGCGGATATTGGCGATCAGCGGCGTCACCCGGCCGAGCGCGTCGAGATCGTCGAGCGTGAGCTCGATGCCGGCGCGGCGCGCCATGGCGATCAGGTGGACGACCGCATTGGTGGAACATCCCGTCGCCATGGCGACGATGGCCGCGTTGCGGCAGGCGGCGTCGGTGACGATCCGGGCCGGCGTCAGGTCTTCCCACACCATCTCGACGATGCGACGGCCGCACGCGGAGCCGAGCCGCTGGTGGCCGGAATCGACCGCCGGGATGGACGACGCGCCCGGCAGCGCGAGACCCATCGCCTCGGCGATCGCCATCATGGTGGAGGCGGTGCCCATGGTCATGCAGGTGCCAGCGGAACGCGCGATGCCGCCCTGGATGCCGAACCATTCCGCATCGCTGATATTGCCGGCCCGCCGTTCGTCCCAGTATTTCCAGGCGTCGGAGCCAGAACCCAGCGTCTTGCCGGCATAATTGCCGCGCAGCATTGGGCCGGCCGGCAGGAAGATCATCGGCACGCCGGCCGACAGCGCGCCCATGACGAGGCCGGGGGTGGTCTTGTCGCAGCCGCCCATCAGCACCACGCCGTCGAGCGGATGCGAGCGGATCATCTCCTCCGTCTCCATCGCCAGCATGTTGCGGTAGAGCATCGAGGTCGGCTTGGTGAAGCATTCGTCGACGGAGAGCGCCGGCATCTCGACGGCGAACCCGCCGGCCTGCTGCACGCCGCGCTTCACGTCCTTCACCCGCTCCGGGAAATGGGCGTGGCAGGTGTTCAGCTCCGACCATGTGCTGAGGACGCCGATCACCGGCCGGCTGCGGAATTCCTCGTCCGAATAGCCGAGCTGCATCATCCTGGAGCGGTGGCCGAAGCTGCGCAGGTCGTCGGGCTCGAACCAGCGCGCGCTCCTGAGATCCTTCCCGTCCCTGTTCGAACGTGTCGTCATCTTTCCTCCCAACCCGTGACGCGCAATGGCGGTCCGCGTTTTTCATAAGGCTGCGCCCGCTTTCGGGAAAGGACTTTCGCCCCGGTGCGGACGTTTGCAGGCGCCGGCCTTTCTGTTTCGGGCTCGGTTCGAGCCTCGTGCGGGCACCGTCTCAAACCGGTTGACAGGCCAACGTTGGCGCAAATAAGATATTAGTGCAACTAATATATCAATTGCGATCAATAGCGATTTTCCACCGGGAGGAAACGATGAACAAAACGATCAAAGCGCTCGGTCTCTGCCTCGCCGCCGCGGCAGGTCTGAGCTTGAGCACCCCTTCGTTCGCCGAGACCACGCTGCGTATCGGCACGGTGCTCGCGCCCGACGATCCGATGGGTCAGGGGCTGGAGAAGTTCAAGAAGGAGGTCGAGGCCGCCACCAACGGCGAGGTGGTGATCCAGGTCTTCCACAATTCGCAGCTCGGTGACACGACCGAGATGATCGACCAGGCCCGCGCCGGCGCCAATGTCGGCACCGTCACCGACGTGGCGCGGCTTTCCAGCTTCGTGCCGTCGCTCGCCATCATGTCGGCGCCGTTCCTGTTCGACACGTTCGAGGAGGCCGACAAGTTCGCGCTTTCCAAGGAGTATCTTGCCTGGGGTGATGAGCTGAAGGAGAAGTCCGGCCTCGTGATGCTGGCCTCCAACTGGTACCAGGGCGCGCGCCACGCCCTGACCCAGAAGCCGATCTCGAGCCCCGCCGATCTTTCCGGCGTGCGCATGCGCACCATCGGAGCCCCGGTCTGGATCGAGACGATCCGCGCCATGGGCGCCGAGCCGACCCCGATCGCATGGGGCGAGGTCTATTCCGCCCTGCAGACCGGCACCATCGACGCCGCCGAAGCGCAGCCGACGGCGATCAAGGGCGCCAAGCTCTACGAGGTGATCAAGCATGTCACCAAGACCGGCCACATCCAGCTGGTGACGGCGCTGGTCGTCTCCGCCGACGCCTGGGACCAGATCTCGCCGGAGAACCAGAAGATCGTGCGCGACCTGGCGGTGGAGAACGGCCGCTATGCATCTAAGCTCACCATCGAGCTCGGCGAGAAGGCGCTGGCCGACGTTGCCGCCAGCGGCGTGACGGTCTCGGACGTCGACCTCGCCCCGTTCAAGGAAGCGGTGTCCGGCGTCTATTCCCTGCTCAAGCTGGAGCCGGAAGCCGCACTTGTGAACAAGGTGCTCGGACGCTAATCCGGGAGATCGTCGGCGCAGGCTCGAAGCGGGGCAATCCGGATGTTGAAACGCATTGAATTTGCCTGCGCCGCCATTCTCCTCGTCGCAGTGGTCGTGCTGGTCGGCGTCGCCTCGGTGGCGCGCGCGGCCGGTTCGCCGATCATCTGGTCGATCGAGATCGCCCAGCTGCTGTTCGTCTGGCTCTGCATCGTCTCGATCGACCTGGCACTGCAGCAGGAACGCCATTTCGGCATCAGCCTGCTCGCCGACAATCTGCCCGCCGCCGGCCGCAGGATGCTGGAACTCGTCAACCTGGCGGTGATGATCGGCCTGTTGGCCTTCCTGCTCCGGTTCGCCTGGAAGAATACGATCCTCATGCATCCGCGCCTTGACGGCGCTCTACAGATCCCGGGCTCCTACTTCCATGCGAGCATCGTGGTCGGCTTCGCCCTGATGATCCGCACGCTCACCGTCAAGGCCGCGGCGCGCGTCCGCGACAGGGGTTAAGGCAAGATGCTGCTGCTCGTTGCCGGCCTGTTCGCCCTCTTCCTCGTCTCCGGCATGCCGGTGGCGTTCGCGCTGGCGCTCGCCTCGATCCCGGTCTTCGTGCTGACCGGCACGATGCCGCCCACCGTCGCAGTCCAGAAGATGGTGACGGCGACGCAGAGCTTTCCGCTGCTCGCCGTGCCGTTCTTCATCTTCGCCGGCAACCTGATGAATTCGACCGGCATCACCGAGCGCCTGGTGCGGTTCGCGCGCCTGCTGACGGGCTGGCTGGCCGGCGGCCTCGGGCAGGCCTCGATCGTGCTCAGCCTGATGATGGGCGGCATCTCCGGCTCCGCCGTCGCCGACGCCTCGATGGAGGCGCGCCTGCTCGGCCCCAGCATGATCAATCAGGGCGGCTATTCGAAGGCGACCGCCGCCGCGGTGCTCGCCTTCGGCTCGATCATCACGGCGACGATCCCGCCCAGCATCGGCCTGATCCTGTTCGGCTTCATCAACGAGGTCTCGATCGGCCGCCTGTTCCTGGCCGGCGTCGTGCCGGGCATCCTGCTTACGGCGACGCTGATGGTCTCGGCCTGGCTGGTCGCCAGGCGGAACGGATACGAGCCCGATCTATCCGAGCCGCCGACGTTCCGCCAGCTCATGGCGAGCTTCCGGGAAAGCATCTGGGCGCTCGCCTTTCCGGTGATCCTGATCGTCGGCTTCCGCTTCGGCTTCTTCACCGCTACCGAGGCTGGCGCGTTCCTGGTCTTCTACGCGCTGTTCATCGGCTTCTTCGTCTATCGCGAGCTCACCCTGGAAAAGCTCTACGAGGCGATCCGGGGCACGGTGTCCGACCTCGGCATGGTGATGCTGCTCATCATGATGGCCGCGGTGCTCGGCTTCGCCGTCACCATCGAGCAGGGCCCGCAGCAGATCGCGGCGCTGGTGACCACGCTCACCCAGGAGCCGCTCTTCATCCTGATCCTCGTCCTGGCTCTCCTCCTGACCAGCGGAATGTTCCTGGAGGGCGCGGCCAACATCCTGCTGGTCACGCCCATCGTTCTGCCGGTGCTCGTGCAGGCCGGCTACGACCCGGTTCACATGGGCATCCTGATGGTGACCCTCATCAATATCGGCGGCCTCACGCCGCCCGTCGGCGTCATCATGTTCACCGTGTGCGGCATTCTCGACGTCAGGATCGGCGAGTTCTCCGTGGCGTCGGTGCCTTATTTCCTGGCGTTGCTGGTGTTTCTCGCCATCCTCGTCGCCTTTCCCGGGCTATCGCTTTTTCTGCCCGGCCGCTTGATCTAGGTTGCAGCCCATGAGCGTCAGTTCCCTTTCAGAGGCCTTGGCCAAAGCATCGGACGAGCAGACGGGCCCGTTCCAGAACGGTTCGGCGGCCGCGCGCATCTATGCGCGGCTGAGGGAGCGCATCCTGTCGCTGGACCTGCTGCCCGACACGGTGCTGTCGCGCGCCGAGATCGCCAGGGAGAACGGCGTCAGCCAGTCTCCTGTCCGCGAGGCGATCCAGAAGCTCGAGCAGGAAGGCCTTGTCGTCTCCTATCCCCAGTCGCGGACCCTGGTCACCAAGATCGATGTCGACCGGGCCCGGGAGGCGCAGTTCCTGAGGCTCAGCGCCGAGCTGGAGGTCGCCAAGACGCTCGCCAGGAAGCAGGATCCGGAACTGCTGCTGCCGACCTCGCGCATCCTGAGGATGCAGAAGATCACCGGCGAGGACCGCGACATTTCCGAGTTCACGGCCCTAGACCGGCTATTTCACCTCTCGCTGTTCCAGGCCGCCGGCGTGTCGTCCCTGTGGCACCTGATCGCCGGCCGCTCCGGCCATATCGACCGGCTGAGGCGGCTCAATCTTCCCGATCCCGGCAAGATGTCCGCGGTGATCGAGGCGCACGAGCGTATATTGTCGGCGATCGGCGCGGGCGATCTCCCGCTCGTCGAGGCGAGTGTCCGGGAACACCTTTCCGGAACCCTGGCGTCGGTGCCGGCGATCCGGGAATCGTACCCGGAATATTTCGGCGAGGCGGATTCGAGCGCGCCCGACTGATTGGATCCGCCACGGCCGCATTTCCCTGAAATCCTGCCTGGTAATGGAACTTCGGCGACCGCCGGGTGTTGACAATGGCAGTGGCGACCGAACGCGAACGCGCGGCCGCCTGTCGGCACGCGGCATCCGGCTGCGGCCGTCGCCGCCGAACTGGCGATTGCCGTCGGCGGCATGGCTGCAATAGACTTGTCCGCCGAGGCGGCGGTATTTCGACAGGGGGATCTTCATGGACTGGATCTACGTGCGAATCGCGTCGTTTTATTATGTCGTGGCGACGCTCTTCCTGATGATGCTCGCCTTCCTGCTGATGCTGACGGCGGTATGGGAAATCGGCCACGGCTTTTACGGCGGCGATTATGTGCCGGCCATCCTGAGCGCCATCAGCCTGCTGATCATCGGCTTCGCGGTGGTGGAAACCGCCAAGTTCATCGCCGAGGAGGAAATCCTGCGCGAGCGCGAACTGCGCTCGTCGACCGAATCCCGCCGCTCGCTCACCAAGTTCATCACCATCATCGTCATCGCCGCCAGCCTCGAAGCGCTGGTCATGGTCTTCAAGGCGAACCGGGAAGCCATCCATCTCGCCTTCTATCCGGCCGCCCTGTTCATGTCCGCCATGTTCGCGCTGCTGGCGCTCGGCGCCTATCAGTGGCTGTCGAGCCGGATCGTGATCTCCGATTCCGCGGAGGACAATCCGGAGGTCGGATCGGACGACGCGGAGGCCGAACAGGACGGGAATTCAGGGAAACAGGCCTGACGGATCCCGCGAACGGTGGTTCTCCTCGTGCGCCCTCGTGTTTCATGAAATGGTGACGAACTCCGTCAAGTATGGCGCGCTGTCGAACGAGACCGGGCGGCTCGATATCGCCTGGACGCTGCTCGACGACGGCGCGCTGGAGGTCCGCGGCTCGGAAACCGGCGGCCCGCCGGTCAAGGCGCCCGAGCGGCGCGGCTTCGGCTCGACGATCATCGAGCGCGCAATCCCCTTCGAGCTGGGCGGCAAGGCCGAGCTGGATTTCGACGTCGCCGGCCTCGGCGCCCGCTTCGTTCGTTCCGGCCCAGTACGTGAAATCGACCGGTCGCGCCGTCGAACCCGCTTCGACGCCGGATCTCGTGCTGGTCAAGTCACCCGACGCGCCGGCCGGCACGATCCTGCTTGTCGAGGACAACATGATCATTGCTCCGGATACCGAAGAGGTGCTGCTCGATCTGGGATTCGACCGGGTGACGATCGCCGGAAACTCCGCCGAGGCCCTGGCGTTGATCGGTGAAGACGAATTTTCCGCCGCGCTTCTGGATGTCAGTCTCGGCGACGAGACATCGCTGCCGGTTGCCGAGGAATTGCTGAAGCGCGGGGTTCCGGTGGTCTTCGCGACCGCGGGTACGGAAACGAATTGCGGTTGCCCGATCAACTGAGATCCTGCCCGCTGGTGTCCAAGCCGTTTTCGGTCAAGGACCTTGCCCGGGCGTTCGGCCGGGCGACCGAATGACCCGCTCGACCGCCTGGCGCGCTTTTCGCGATCGCTCCTTATTGGACGACCCGCCTGTCCAACTGGGCGAGTTCACCCGTCGAACCCGCTGCCGCGGCTCCGCCGTCATGGCTTTCCGGCTTGAAGACGACGCTGTAGCCGGACGGATAGTAGCGTTGGACGAGGTGCCGACCGTCGGGCAGCACGATGATCACGTCGCGGGCCTTCCCCGGTATCGGCAGGATCTGCACATCGTGCCGTTTGCCGTCATTGCCGGCAAGGGCCGCAATATCCGGATGCCTGGACTGGTCTTTCGCCTGGCCGGCCATGTCGCCGGCCGAAGCGACTGTCAACTCGCCGGCTGAAGCGACTGTCAGCGTCGCGGCAGCCGCGGAAACAAGTGTCAGCGCCACCGCATACGGGATCAATTTCGTCACAGCGGGTTTCGTCATCGTCTTCGCGCTCCCTGTCTTCGCACTGTCTGAAAGTGCCGTTCCGTGTCGCTTCAGCGCCCCGGATCAGCTATGCAACGCAGTGGATCGCCAAAGGTTTCATCGCCCGGCGTGCAACCAGTCGCCGGACACGGCATTGTTTGTCAGGATTCGCGGCGGTTTCGCCGGAATTTTCGGAGAATGGGGCGGCCATGAGAAAAAGCGATTCGATTACGGACTGCGAAAACTGCCCCATCCGCAAACGCAAGATCTTCCGGCAACTCGGCCAGAAGGACCTTGAATACGTCTCCAAGTTCAAGACGGGTGAATTGAAGATGGAGGCAGGCGCTATCGTGCTCGCCGAGGACCACAAGAGCCCGCATCTCTACACGATCCTGGAAGGCTGGGCATTTCGCCACAAGGCAACGGCGACCGGCAAGCGGCAGATCCTCAATTTCGCGCTGCCCGGCGACCTTGTCGGCCTGCAATTGTCCATCCTGAACGAGATGCAGCATTCGGTGACGGCGCTGACCCCGCTCACGCTCTGCGTCTTCGAGCGCACCGAGGTCTGGGACATGTTCAAGGTGTCGCCCGCCCTCGGCTTCAGCCTGACCTGGCAGGCGGCGCGGGAAGAGCAGATGCTGGACGGCCACCTTCTCAATGTCGGACAACGTTCCGCCGAGGCGCGTGTCGCCTACCTGATCCTGCACCTCTACGACCGGGCGGACGGCGTCGGGCTTGCGGGAAACAATGCACTCGACGCTCCCTTCACGCAGCAGCATTTCGCCGACGCGCTGGGCATCACCTACGTCCATGCGAACAGGACCCTGCGCAAGCTGGTCAAGCGCGGATTGCTGACATGGCAGGACAAGACGATCCTGATCCGCGACCGGGACGCCCTGGCTGAAATCTCCCAGTATGAGCGGGACGAGGAAGGCAGCCGGCTGATTCTCTAGCGCGCGCCAACGGATGGTGCGGGCTCGCGTCATATCGGGAAATTTCGGTCTTCTGAAGTGCCGGTGCCGCCTCCGGAAAGGGCGGCCAACGCCGGAAATCAGCGTGACATGGCCTCGCGGATTTCGTTCGCCGAGGCCGCGATCGCGTCTTCGGTTGCATCCGGAAGTTCTTCCTCGCCGTTGATCAGCTCCGTCAGGCGGTTGCGGGCGCGCGATACCCTGCTCTTCACCGTTCCCACCTGCGCTCCGACGATTTCCGCCGCGTCCTGGTAGGAAAAGCCGCCCGCGCCGACAAGGATGAGTGCTTCCCTCTGGTCGTCCGGCAAAAGCTGCAGTGCATTGAGGAAGTCCTGCATTTCGAGATGGTCGGTCTGGCCGCCCTTCACCGACAGCTTGCCGGCGTATACGCCGTCCGCGTCTTCCACCTCGCGGCGCTTCTTGCGGCATTCCGAGTAATAGTGGTTGCGCAGGATCGTAACCAGCCACGCCTCGAAATTGGTGCCCGGCTTGAACTTGTCGCGGTTGGCAAGCGCCTTGGCGATGGCCTCCTGCACCATGTCGTTGGCCACTTCCGGGCTGCCGGTCAGCGACCGCGCAAAGGTGCGCAGCATCGGCAGCGCTTCCACGAGCTTCTGCTTCATGGGAAACGATTCGGCTCGAATTTCCTTATTCATCGTCGGCACTTGAACTCCGGCCCTCGGTCCCCTCAAGCTCGTCAAGTGCGTCAAGAAGCTTCTGCATGTCGTCGGGAACCGGTTCCTGCGCGGTCGCATCGTAGATGCGCTTGAACTGTTCTCCGATCCAATCCTTCTTGCCGCGCCGGGTCGATCCGGCGCGAAAAGCTGTTGCCTGGCTGTTTGACGCTCGCATTTTATCGCTTTGGTTCAATCGTTTCGACTTCACGAATTTCTCCCGGTTAACGCCGTTGCCGCCAGAAAGTTCCAATCTCACCGAATTGAAGATAGGGCTCCTTAACATAAGTCTATTGACTTGGGCCAATCAGCCCCGGCAATTAGCGCCCGAGGGAGCCCTGTTGCCAAGGAACCAAGGAAAAATGCCCCACCGACTATCGAGCGATATCGCATCGTTCCTCCCCTATCTCCGGCGCTATGCCCGCGCCCTGTCGGGCGGCCAGGCCAGCGGTGACGCCTACGTGCGCGCTTGCCTGCAGGCGATTCTGGAGGATCCGTCGCTGCTGCCGGAAAGCGATAACCCGAAATGCACGCTGTTCAGGCTGTTTCACCGATTGTGGAACTCCACGTCCGCGCTGGATCCGGGCGCCGGGAACGCCGAAGAGCTCAACTATTTCGAGCAGACGGCCCAGGAGCGGCTCGAAAAGATGCAGCCGGTTCACCGCCAGGCCCTGCTGCTCAGCACGCTGGAAGGATTTTCCCCGGCCGAGGTGAGCGACATCATCGGCGAGGACGAGGAGACCGTGGCGCGGCTTGTCGAAGAGGCGATCGGCGAGATCGACCGCCAGACGGCGACCAATGTCCTGATCATCGAGGACGAGCCGCTGATTTCGATGGACCTCGCGGATATCGTCCGCAATCTGGGTCATACGGTCGCGGCGATCGCGCGGACCAAGGACGAAGCCGTCAAGGCCGCGATGGAACAGAAGCCGGGGCTGGTGCTGGCGGATATCCAGCTCGCCGACGGCTCCTCCGGCATCGATGCGGTCAACGACATCCTGGGCGAATTCGAAATCCCCGTCATCTTCATCACGTCCTTTCCGGAACGACTGCTGACCGGCGACCGGCCCGAGCCGACCTTCCTGATCACCAAGCCTTTCGAGGTCGACACGGTCAAGGCGGCGGTGAGCCAGGCCATGTTCTTCGGCACGACGGCCGGCATCGACAAATAGCGCGGCATGCCGATGGAATGATCCGGTCGGGCCGAAATGTCGAAGCCCGCTGTTGCAGACGGTCCCGGATGACGGTTCAATCGACGGTATGGTTCCGAGAAATGCGGCTGGCGCGGGAACCGGATGGGGCATCATGCGTTGCTTCTGCAGCTTCCCGCCGCGATCTCGAAAGCGTACCGCTGCATGAACAGCAATGATCCGAATACATTCCAGCATGGGGCCATGATATTCCGGCAGGATAAGGCGCTCAGCTACATGTCCGTTTACAATCCGCTGTTCGGGTTGACGGCAAAGGGGGTCATCGGAAAACGCGACGGCGATATCCTGCCCGACGAATTCGCCGACGAACTCACCCGGGTCAAGAACGAGGTCCTTGAATCGGGCACATCCCAGAACCGGCGGCTCGAATTCAGGCAGGGCGAACGCATGCTGACCGTCGACGTGACGGTGAGCCCGGTCAGCATCGACGGCGGCGAGGTAATCGGCCTGGTCGGCTGCATCGTCGATATGACCAGCGTCGAGCAGCGCGAACAGCAGCTCAACGAACTGGCGGCAGGCCTCGCGGAATTCACCACTCGGCTCAACATGGCCCTCGAAGGCTCGTCGATCACGATCTTCGAGCAGGACGTGGAGTTGCGCTACACCTTCATGCACAACCCGCCGTACGGCACGAGGGTCGACGATTTCCTTGGCAATTCCGACTACGACCTGTTCGAGGAGGACAAGCATCTCGAAATGTTCGAGGCGAAGCTCGGCCTGCTGCGGACGGGCGAGGAGGCGGACTACGAGCTGTCGATGGAACTGGGCGGCGAGACGCGCACATACGACGTCAAGCTGGAGCCGAAGAAGATGGCGGACGGCCGCGTCGTCGGCCTGATCGGCGTTTCCGTGGACATGTCGGAGCGAAAGAACCAGGAAGGGCACTGGCGGCTGGTGATGCGGGAAATGACCCACCGCTCCAAGAACCTGCTTGCCGTAATCCAGGCGATGGCGCGGCAGACGGCCGCCCGCTCCGAGTCGACGGAGATCTTCGTGCGCGACCTCACCCGTAGGCTGAGGGCGATGTCGGTTTCCCACGATCTCCTCGTCAACGAGAACTGGCGGGGCGTCGACCTGAAGAAGCTGGTCGAGATGCATGTCTCGCAGGTCATCGATCTCGAAGCCGCGCAGGTCACGATTTACGGAAGCAAAGTGGCGCTCGACGCGAACTCGGCCCAGAATCTCGGCCTCGCGCTTCACGAATTGATGACGAATGCGGTCAAGCACGGCTCCCTGTCGGTTCCCGAAGGGCGCCTGACCGTTTCCTGGGAGACCGACGGCCAGGAAACCCGCATCTACTGGATCGAGAGCAGCGGACCGCCGGTCGTTCCGGCCGAAA